>JAGSHR010000190.1 GCA_029855985.1 Candidatus Njordarchaeota archaeon | reverse complement strand
CTTTTCGCTCTAGAACCTCACTTTATAGCATAAAGGATTTAATACTCATATGTTTTAAGTTAGAAGTAGTTTGATTGTGTAACATTCATTCGAAGGAGATATAAATGATTAATGTTTTAACAACAATTATTCTGTTTTCACTATCCCTTTTAGTTTCAATGATCTCCCTGACACTTTACTATAGGTACGCTCTAAGAAAGAGAATATTGGCACCAGACATGAGGAAAAAAGGACACCCGATGATACCAAAATGGGGCGGTCTAGTTATTCCCGTGATATACCCCCTAGTTGTGTTCCTTGGAGTAATCTTGGACAAAGAAATAACCGGCATTTGGAGCTATGTTATTGCGTTTATCCTCGCTAGTTTAATTGGCTTCTTTGTGGGAGTTCTTGATGATTTGCATGTTAGGAAATGGGATTTATTTAAAATAGCGGTTGTTGCCCTAGCGGGGCTCCCGTTAATACTTTTGGGGGCATACGTTCCCAGACCAATATTGCCATTCGTAGGGAGGCTTAGAATAACAATAATCTACCCATTATTAATCCTAGTTGCATTCGCGGTAATCCCTAACGGATTGAACATGCTTGATTTAGTTAACGGTGTCGCAGTGTTCTCTCAAATTCTCCTCGCGATAACAATAATAATATGGAGCTACATCCTTGGAAACGTGATTGCATTTTACATGTCCATAATCTACTTAGGGTTACTAATTAGCATGTACTACTATAACGGTTACCCAGCGAAAATGTTTGTAAGCAATACTGGAACCTATGGGTTAGGGGTAATATCAACAGCACTCGTAATCTTTTCAAGATTAGAGTATGTAGCAATGATACTCCTACTACCAATGATACTCAACTCGTTCAGCCTCCTCGCAACACTCAAGCGACTAATGACTAGAGAGAAGATAAAAGAAACAACAGGACACCCAAACTACGAAAAAGACGGAGTAATCTACCCAACAGAGAACCCCAATGTTCCAATAAACATAGTTAGAATGGTTGTATTGCATGGCCCACTAACCGAAGAAAAAACAGTTAAAGTAATCAACGCATTATTCATAGCCTCAACAATCATGGCAAACATACTAGCATACCAAATGTACATACTTCACGTAATCTAAAATCAACAACACTTAAGAGAACAATTATCACCCAAATATTCATTCTCAAAAAGGGGCGGTGTGTAACCTAAACATTATTTGTTGCTTTTCTCTTTTTGGGGGAAAAACTAAATTAACACGCGTGCATTTTTAAAGGAATAACAACACAGTGTCCATTTCTTTTAAAGATTTTAAAAAATTGGATTCTATTAATAGCGAAATCCGTCAAAATTCATGAATTTTTACTGGCTTCTAAGCAGCCTATAATATCCTCTCATATGCATACAAATTTTTATTCCCAATTAACTAAAACAAATTAGCCTTATTGCTAAATAATAGGTGCAAACACATGAACAAGAAAGCACTAATCCTCCTTTTAATCCTAACAATACCAGCGTACACATTCCTAATACCAACACCTAAAACCGCAACATTAAACTCAATAGGAACCCCCCAACAAGAGAACAATATAATAATCCAATCAATCGACAATAGAAACAACATACTAACTAACGGTTATCAAGCACCATGGCAACTAAAAATACTATGGGACAGCAAACATCAAGGATACTGGTACTCATCAAAATTCTCAGAAATGATATCTGATTTAGAGAATATCTACGGAGCCAACGTCACCATAAACAACAAACTGTTCAATGAAACTGATTTAACTCAGTATGATTTAATAGTCATACCTGCATCAAGCGGAAACCTAACAAATGAGGAAATACTAGCTTTAAGGAACTACTTAGAGAACAACGGTACCCTACTATTAATGGGTGATCGATCAGCATATTATCCAGAATACTTAAATGCAACCACATTGCCATACGGGATTGGATGGTACAACACAACAATCTACGATGACACAAATTATGATTATAAGTCTTATTATCCTGTAGTGCATGTATGGAAGAACAATCTAGTTGCTAATTACATTACAGGTAACAACACTGGATTAGAATTTAAGACTAGCGGTTGCCCGATAGTTGTAACAGGGGATAACACAACCAATAAAATATACTTAATTGGAATTGGGGACAATGACACATACACAGATGCAAACATATCTGACGGAGACATAATATACTTTGCAGCAGTCGACCTACAAAATGGAGGCAGAATCATTGCATCAAGTGGAACTTCAGGATTCCAAGATGCTTATAACTATGGTAACTATGGAAACAACACATACATAGCTTTAAGAATCGTTGGTTGGCTACTCTCAGAGGGTCTCGAGATAACCGAATACACTGTTCCCAACGAGTTAGAGATCAACAGCGAGGGATATGTGACTTTAACAATTAGGAACAATTATGAGGGAACTGCATTAAACGTTAAAACAGCAATAGAATTCGACGAGGGTATCGAAGTTTTAAACGGGACACAAGAATACCTTATCGGTAACATGACAGAGGGTGAAACAGTTACGATAAGATGGCATGTTAAGGCAGTAAGTCAAACAACAGTACATGTAACATTAAAAGTATGGAGCGATAATGCAAGAGGCTATAGTATCGCAACATCATTTAACACGAAAGGAATACTAATGGTTGAAACAAGTCTATCCCACAGATACGTATTAGTGCCTGCAAACGTCTCCTTTACAGTAAACGTAACTAACCCAGAAGTTAGCAATACTAATACAACGGCAAACATAACCGTATTAGCATATTACGTTGAAGAAAACTTGACTGAAACAATCTACAGCGAAAAAAATGTAACCATAAATGCGGGCGACAGTTACGTATTCACAGTAGCCATAGAAGTAGTTAACTTAACAAAGGCAACAGAAGTTAGGTTAACTGTTCAAGTTGATTCAGATGCTTTGGGCTCCTTCTCAACAATGAACAATTTCTATGCATTCGTACGACATGTAGCGATATACTACGAACATGACGTGGGTTATTACACTCATAGCAAGTTTGAACTATTCCTTGGGAACATCTCAAGATATCTAGATGTATTTGCAATGACAGATACACTAAACAGCGAAATTCTATCCTTCACTGACCTAATAATTCTACCAGAACCAGACCATTCCATGACAGCAGAGGAACTAACGCTACTTAAGAACTGGATAAATAATGGAGGAAAAATAATCACAATCGGGGATTGGTACAAGTACTTTAACCCAGAGACACTAAACGCATTAACCGCCGAATACGGAATCATATGGAACGACGGCGAAATAATGGATGATGTAACAAACTACAATAACAAGTCATACGCACCAATATTAAGCACTTTTGCCAAGAACCCATACGGAGGATACCTCGGTAAAAACGTGGAATCAGTGATTTTCCATGGCTCCACTTACTTAATATTGAATGAGAGCACAGCTTACCCCGTAGTACTAGGTAACCCAACATCATATGCAGTTGACTCAAACGGTAAACCCGTTGGTGTGAACGGAAGCAACATAATCGCGTTCGCAGTAGCTGAAGCTCCAAATGGTGGATTAATAATCGCTAGTGGGTCAACATATGTGTTCAGATCAGATGGTAGTTATATAAGCTACTATCAACACAACAAAGCTTTCTTGATGAACATATTAGACTTGTTATTCGCTGGAAACTTCATATTTGACACAGAACCCCCTACAATAACATTTACTACTCAAGGATTGAAGAACTTCTCATGTGTACCAAATCAATTTGCGCTAACATGGAGCGCCACAGATAATGTTGAAGTGTCAACGATAAACATTTACATAAATGGCGAACTGATCACATCACTAGAGGGTACAGCGACATCTTATAATTTCAATTTAGTTGATGATGGAATATACACAATTAAGGTAGAAGCGGTTGACTGGCTGGGCTACACGGACTCTTTCACAATAATTCTAATAGTAGACCAAGCACCTCCTGTTATAACAATAACCAGTCCATCTGATGGTAGCACAATAAGTAGCACCTCTATAACTCTAACATGGACTGTGGATGACCCCGCGGTTCCACTCGTAGGACACTATGCAATCTATGTAGATGGTACATTAGTAAATAATTCCATACCTGGAGATGCCACATCATATGATTTAAGTGGCCTTGAAGAGGGAACACACAACATAACCCTCGTAGCATTCAGTTGCAGAACAAACAGCTCAGCTTCTATCACAGTAACAGTTGACTTAAGCGGACCAACCATCACGTTCACACCTGAAAACGGATCTGAAGTATCTGTACCATTTACAATAACAGCGAATGTTTCAGACCCAAGTGGCTTAGATAGATATGAGATCTCTATCGATGGTTCAATAGTTTCTTCGGGAACGCTATCAGGCACAAGCACCACAATAACCTACACCGTAGAAGACCTAACCCCAGGTTCACATACAGTAACAATCAAAGTCTACGATTCACTAGGAAACTATAGAGAAGTTACCTTCGTGATAACTGTTAGCGCTCCAAGTGGAGGACTTGACCCAGTGGTAATTGGGGGAGCTGCCATAGCGATCATCGCTATCATAGGTATTGCCTTCTACTTCTTCAGAAGAGGCGGAGCTTAAAAAACCCAACTTCAAAATTTTTTTATTTTCTTTTTCTTAACGTTTTTTAAGAATTTAGATAATCGGTGTTATTCTTGAGAAAAGCAGTTATCTTCTTTGCTCTCTTAACGATGGTATTGTTTGTATCCCCCGCGTTTCTAAGTGTAAACTCGCAAAGCGAACCAACAGTTAAAATACTACTAAGGGAAAGCCCAAACCAATACTATACAAGCCAGTACTACACCACAATTAAAACCGAAATAGAAAGCAACGGCGGCATATTCAACGTATACTCATCAGATAACACATCATCGTATGCTGACTTCACAAATTACGACTTAATAATAATTCCAAACCCTGGGAGCAGTTTCTCGACAGAAGAACTCCAAGCACTTAAAAACTTTGTTGACAACGGAGGAGCACTACTAGTAATGGGGGACGTCCAATTTGGAGGCAACACATATGGGAAACCAGACTGGCTAAATGCACTACTGGACTACATCGGTGTGGGAACAAAAGTACACTTTTGGGGAACAAACGATAAAGGTTCCGAGATAAAAGATGACACAAATAATGTTGCAAGACCATGGCAAGTGAGAATAAGTGGTAACGAATTCTTGCCCCACGAAATAAGTATAGGGATAGAGGATGTGGTCATAACATCAACAGCACTAGAAGTGTACGACCCCAACGTAATCGTCGCCACATCACCTGAAACATCATATCTAACAGATGTAAACGACAAATTGGTTAGTAGGGGGAAAATACCGTGGTTAGCTGCTGTAACTGTGGGTAAAGGAAAAGTGGTTGTGTCTGGGAGCACAAGAGCATTTAGCGATAGATCACTAAGTGGCGTTGGAACAACCTACATAAAATACGGAGACAACCTCCAATTATTCTATAACATCCTAACGTGGACAACAGGGTTCAAACCAAAACTAAAACCCGTTATAGATGTATTCATTCCAATATTAGACATATTTGGGATACTCCTTGGGATAATTGTTGTGTATTACTTCGGATGGAACACTAGAACAATAGGACTATACGCTGTTTGGGGTGCACTAATGTACGCGATAATCGCAACACTACAAGTAGCAATATTCGGCGTAACAGTAGTCGGCGTTGCCCTACCACAATGGGGTTATGTATCAGGAGGCATATTGGGAACGGGGCCAGAGGAAATGTCAATACCTGCATGGGGAGTTGCTTTCATGAGATACTTCCTAGCGGGACTATTCGAAGTAGCCTTAGGCGCCTTTATTTACTACCTCTACATGAAAATTGTTGCAAAAGAATGAATCAGATTCCTTTAAAGCCCATTAATCTTTTTCTTAATTTTTGGGAAAATACTTGAATTAATTTCTTGTCACTTGTTTAGTATTTT
>JAGSHR010000127.1 GCA_029855985.1 Candidatus Njordarchaeota archaeon | reverse complement strand
AGATGTGTATAAGAGACAGAAATAATAATAACAAAATAATGAAATTCATTCAGAGTGTTTTCTCATTGACGTTCTAAAGGGTTAGCTTAATGGTAATCAAGATTGAAAAATATTATAATAATTTGGTTCTATCACCGTTTAGGAATGATGAATTAATTCGAAATTTCGTGGTACCATTAGAGGATGCGAGAATACTAAAAGGAAAGGTTGTTTTTAAGCCATACTTGTATTGGAAGATTAAAAAGTTCCTGATTAACAACAATATAGAGTTTGAAAGCAAAGTTAACGAAGATTTTACATTAGGCATTAAAACAGAGCTTAAAACAGAGCTCAGAGATTATCAATCCAAGATATTTGAAGAGGTTGTAAAAAATGATTTTGATTCCATGATTGTTCTCCCAACAGGGGCTGGAAAAACTATCATTGCACTCTCGATAATCAATCATTTAAAGGTCAAGACACTTATTATTGTCCCAACCATAGACCTCCTAAAACAATGGAAAAGCAAAATTGAAGAGTTCCTTAACTTGCGCAAGGAGGATATTGGGGAGTACTATATGGAAAGGAAGGATCTAAAAGATATAACGATTACAACGTATGCCAGCGTGACTACAGTTCACTTCGCCAGACAAGCATTGGATAAGTTCGGCTTAATAATATTCGATGAAGTTCATCACTTAGCATCTGATCGCTATATTAGCATTCCAAAGAACTTTATCGCCAAATTTAAGATAGGTCTTTCTGCCACAATTGACCAAAAACTTAGAGAGCATATAGGTAAGGAATGGTTTTTCAAGAACGTCATCCAAGGAACAAGTCTAAGCGAATTAGAAACAAAAGGACACATTAGTTCTATTGAATACATTGTAAGGAAAGTAGAGCTAACACAAACGGAAAAACTAGTCTATGGGCGAGTTTTAAAGGAAATTAAAATGAATTTTAACGGGTATAGAAACAAAAAAAGGAGGAAACTTATTCCACCTCCATCTGTGATGGAAGCTTTAAATGTGCTTAGAAAAATATCCTTTCTCCCAACCAATAAGATTAGAGAACTAGAAAAAATATTCCTAAAACACGAAGAAAGTAGAATAATCGTTTTCACTAGGCACAAAAATTCTGCTCTAGAAATTGCGAAGATTTTTGGTTTACCTTTAATCACGAGCGATATACATCCGACAGAAAGAGAAATCGTGCTCAAAGCTTTTCGCGATGGACGTGTTAGAATTCTTGTTTCTGCTGAGGCACTCGATGAGGGCATCGATTTACCCAACATAGACGTAGTAATTATTGTAAGTGGTAGAACATCCAATAGGCAGTTAGTACAAAGAATTGGAAGAGCTCTCCACACAAGAAAAGAAAAGGCTATCATTTATGAATTGGTAACTAAGGGGACAATCGATTATAAATATTATAGAAAAAGGCATAATACATTACTTTAACTTAGTCAACCCTAATTTTGTTCTTTCTCCCTACCCTCAAGTAGCTCCAAATATTTCTTTCTACAGTTCTCTGCTTCCTCAAAGAATCCGAGTCTCTTGTATGCTAATCCTAGATTAAACCATGCTTCGGGACTATTGGGGTTTATTTTGATAGCTTTTTGAAGCGTTTCTTTGGCTTCTTGAAGTTTGTTTAAATCTAAATACACGTTACCAAGATTAATGTAGGCATCAACAAAATTCTTATCGTTTTTGATAGCCATTTTAAATGCTTTAATCGCCTCATCTTTTTTTCCTACGATCATTAAGAATATGCCGTAATCATTCCAAATTGATGGCTCTTTGCTATTTATTTCCAAGGCTTTCTTAAAAGCTTCCTCCGCTTGTTTAAACTTTCCCTTCATCATTAGAATTATCGCTTGATTGTTCAGGAAAATAGGTGAATCAGGACTTAACTCGATCGCCTTATTTATAAAATACTCGGCCTCCCTAACCAGATCAAAGTATTGGTGAATCTTAGCTAACTCATTTAGCACATAAGGATTATCTCCCCACTTCCTCTCAATTTTTTTCACAAGTTTATCAAATTCATCAAAACGACCCTTTTCACCTAATTCTAAAAGGCTCTTAATTTTCTCAAGTGCCTCTTTGGGAATCTCCTCTACCAATGCAGGTCTTTTTAATTTTTTCTTTATACGCTCTTTGAGGTTGGAAGTCATTTAAGAACCCACCTATCAACAGAAACATTGC
>JAGSHR010000040.1 GCA_029855985.1 Candidatus Njordarchaeota archaeon | reverse complement strand
TTTATATACCAAACACACAAAATAACCGAAAAAAAGAAGGCACAAATCCCTGAAAAACAAATCAAAAAGACTCAAATCACCACATTGACCTACTCCTCCCAATAAATCGGGAGGATTCTTTGGGCACCGCCTCTTATTCGGTGCCTTGGGGCGGCCAAACCCCGTTACCCCTATCCACCCCGCACCATGCGGACTGGACTCGGGGTTATGGTCTCTTCTTTTGGCTGATGAGGCCTCTCTCACAGGCCAGCCCGCAAGACCTCCGAGAGACCTCCAACAGCGGGCCAAAGAAATAAATGCCAAAATTTCCTTTTAAAATTTTGCCTCTCTCCTTATCCCACCCAACCACCCCTAGAACAAATTAGCGTCGGTTCATCCCACGAATGAAATTCGTGGGCTTTCCCGACGGGTTTTTGTAATGGGGTGAGTTTCTTGGTGTACGTTTCTTATTATGGTTTTTTGATTGTTTGAGTGGTGTCAGGGGTGTTTGTTTATGTTAGTGGTGTTTCTGTGTGTAGTAGTTTGAATTCTGTGTGGGGGGCTCCGCATTTGGGGCATTTGCCGTCTGGTGTTATGTATTTGTAGATTTCTTCGGGTTTTTGTACTTCTTTTTCGTATCCGCATTTGCTGCATACCCATTTGAACATTTTTTTCACCTTTTGGTTGTTATAACATTGTTATATTTAATTTATGCTCACAAACATTTAAAAAAACATTATCAATTTCCAAAAACAATGAGCGGGGGTGAACTTATTTGAATCACGTGAAAAAGCTTTCGAAATTCTTGGATAATTTAAAGTTCTTTCATAACCCTAGAGAAGCGAAGGGTCTTGGTTCTGTTACTGTTAATTTGATAGTGAAAACTCCGGATGGGGTGTTGCGAGGGAGTTTAAGGATTAGTGAAGCGGCTACCATATTTGAGCCTGAGTTGTCTGCTAGTGCAGATTTGGAGATTGAAACTGACTTGTACACTTTCTTTGATGTTATCTTGGGCCTAGAGGACATCAATGATATTATTGCGAGTGGGAAGTTAAGCTTTAAGGGTGATTTGAACATTCTGAAACGGTTGCCTTGGGTATTCACGAGGAACTATGATGAGACTAACATTAAATATTATGATGAGGTTAAATACGATTACGAGGAAAACTATGTTGAAAACTGGGTGACGCCTTCAAGGGTTCTCGTTTTGAATGGCAGTCCAAGGGTTAGAAGGGGTTTCACTTGGGAGTTTTTGCAACACCTTGTAAACGGGATGGAAAGCGAGGAAACAAACGTTGAGATAATTGATATTTATGATCCTAAGTTGCGCATTGAGCCTTGTTATGGTTGTTTTGTTTGCCAATCCACGTTGTTTGGTGAGTGTCCAATAAAAGATGATGCGAGGAAGATAATTGAGAAAATGCAGGAATATGATTTAGTCGTGTTCGCGACGCCAGTTTACACTTACTCGATACCTTCTAAGCTGAAGGCGCTTCTTGATAGAACATTTATGGAATTACAGCCCTTCTTTATCTCGAGTGATGGTTATACTAGGCACCCGCTTTGGAAGCCTAAGAGGAGATTTTTCGCCTTGTTTGCTGTTAGTGGTTACCCTGAGATTCAAGTTTTTAAACCCGTGGAGTTGATGTTTGAGGGGTTGGCGAGGGATGCTCACGCTCCACTGTTAGCTAAGATTCTCAGACCTGGTGCTTGGCTTTACAAGCTTGGTTACCAGTACTTGAAGTACTATAATCTAATTGCCCAGAACTTGGTTATTGCTGGTCGACAACTTGTTAGGAAAGGTACAGTGGATCCCAATGTTTTGTCTGCGATTTCCAGGCAATATATCCCGAAGGATCAGTACTACCGCTTTAACAATGCTTACTGGTTGCAGAGGTTAATGAAAATAGAAAAGCAACTCAAGAGATAATCTTTAATTTACATTTTATTTTGTTAGTTTTAGTTGGTCTTAGAGGTTATTCACTCTCGCTGCGAATTGTTTGCGTGGTTGTTATGATTTGGTTTCTTGAACCGGGGAACTATGTTATTGGGACAAATCCTTTCGTGGCGGTTGCGGAAATTGGTAATTACCATGCTGATTTGCCCCCAGAGGTTTACGGTATAAAGGGGAGTGTTTTCACTTCTAACTTCGGTATCGAGTTGATTGTTAGGAACCTGTATCGGGCCAAGGAAATAAAAAAACTCTATGTTGTTGGGGGAAGTGACGTTAACTTGTTTAAACCCTACGAGGGATTAGTGAAACTTCACAAAAATGGCGTGGATACTAAGGGGAGAATTATTGGAGCAACGGGTTATAGACCCTACCTTAGAAATGTTTCGAAGGATGAAATTGAACACTTCAGAAGCCTTGACTTAGTGGACTACATGGGAAAGAAGTTGTCACCAGAGGATATTTCCCCAAGGGGTAGGGACAATATCGTGGTTAACTATATTAAAAAGGAAGTTGACGAATTTGATTTTCCGTTAAACGTGAACGTGCGCATTGAAGCAGAAAATATCTTTGAACTTTGGAAAAAAGCTGTCAACCTAGTTTACTTTTGGGGGAGGGACACAGACTCTGAGAGGGGAAGGGTTAGGGAAATACTGAACTTGTTCTCTGTCTTAACAAACTTGGAGCCAGGAAAGAACTTCTTCGAGTATTTTAGCAAGAGTGACATGGAATCTTATGT
>JAGSHR010000225.1 GCA_029855985.1 Candidatus Njordarchaeota archaeon | reverse complement strand
TTTTATTAATAAATAACAGTTTATTTTTGTTTTCCCTCGGAATTTAAATTTAAACCTGTCTTGCCATATATTATTAAAAATCGTAAAACAATATGTATCACTTGAGAATGATGAAGAGGTGATCCACCGATCCCAATGAGGAAATAATTAATCTGACTCGGGAGGGTTAAAAATGACAAGAGACAACAAAATAGAAAAATTACTGAAAAAACCCAAAAGTTATTTTTACGAAGTAGAATGCCCAAAGTGCGGTAATACACAAATAATCTTTAGCCACGCAGCGACAGTAGTTAAATGTTTTTCATGTGGAGAGGTACTTGCTAGACCAAGAGGCGGCAAAGCAGAAATACTTGCTCCAATAAAAGCAAAGTATTATGAGTAGCTGAAGATTTTTTCGCCGGCCAAGTTTTAACGATTAGAAAGGAGAAAACATTATGTCTAACAAACCATCTAAATCAATTATTTTGTTGTTACTCCTCGGGCTCACACTCTTAACTGCCAATGGCCTGCACTCAGTGAACTCATTAGAACTCGCTAAAGGCAAGAAATTTGTAATATTAATCGATCAATTCCATAACCAAACAATAAGCACTTCATACTTCATGCCCTTGCTCCAAGAATTAAATAAAACAATTCCAGTTAAAGTTGCGGAGCTCCACGAACGTATCACGCTCAAACACCTCACGGGAGTTGACCTATTGATTATACCTCCCAAATCTGAGGGACTAACGTATATTTCATCAGAAACCGATGCTATGAATGAATATCTCCGCTATGGTGGCTCAATACTTGTTTTAGGGGGCTTCAATAAAACCATAGATCTTAGCAACATGGATTTCCTTTTGAGAAGCTTAGAGATAAATGATAAATCAATAAGAAGCCGCTTTACTTTCCACTTGGAACCCGTAGAACAAGGAGAAGACATTGTTGATAAAGGCGTTTACCTGTATAATGAACTTACACCGTTTGAAGAAAAATCACTGCTAGACGTTAAATTAGAAAATCAAGAGATAACCAGCATAATCAATACAAATGCCACTGAACTAATCGTTCAAAGTGTCGCCATAACTGTTAAAACAGATAAGGCTGCAAAAATAATAGCTCCTATGACCACATATGGAAGAGACGCAGATGGGTATATTTGCTGTTATACTAATTCAACACCCGTAATTGGGGCCATAGAGGAATTTAATAATACACGTGTCGCTCTACTGGGTTTCGGTGAAGCGTTAACTAACATGACATCACCACTAGGAAAGCCATGGATTGAATTGGGGGATAACCTGGTTTTCTTCAAAGATCTCTTACTATGGCTACTCAAACCGGAATTATACAAACCGCAAAACATAATTAGACCAACATACATCACTTGGTACTTTATAATGTTCGCTATAATAATCACGCCGTTAACATTTGTTCTCAGAATGCGCGAAAGAAAGAAAGAGGCTGAAAAAGAGGAGAAGGAGAGACAGGTAAGTATCTCAGAGGTACTAAAGAAGGTTAGAGAAGAACGCAAGGAGAGCAAGTAATAAATTCTTTACAATTATTTAACTAATATTCTACTCCATTTTTGTTTTTCTAATTCTCTTTAGGTTACTATATTATACCGCTAGAGTTCTATTGAGTTAATTCAATTTTCCAGTTTAGAAATCAAAGACACTCCTATAACGATTAATAAACCATTAACAAGCTTTAGTAAAATACACTCATCGAAAAAATTAAAAATCAAAAGACAATACCAATAATAAGGAGCCTAGTAAAATGCCGGGGTAGCGCAGTGGCAGCGCGCCGGACAAGCCTACGCGATCGCAACGCGTAGGCTCTGGACTCATAATCGGCGAAGTTTTAAGCCAGACACCGAGGGGTAATCCGGAGGTCGCCGGTTCGATGCCGGCCCCCGGCACCAATTAATTCTTGTTTGAGTAAATTTGGCTGTTTCTTTTTTGAGAAATCATTTTTTATTCAGTTGTATATTGTATAATTGTTTGTGTGGTTAGAGGGTGGAGTTAATTGGAGCAAAGTACGAAAAAGATTTCCTTGAAGAAAGTTAGGAAACTTAGGGAGCAAATGGCTAAGCAAAGGGAGAAGAAGGTAGTTTTACCTGATGATGTTATAAAGGTGGAAGCTCTCCCAGCAAATGTTGTTCATGATAGGATACATAGCGTGATAGAGGAATTCTTTGAGAGGATCCTTAGAGGGGAGGAGCCCTATTTTACATTGCCCTCCAGATCAACAGATAATGTTGTCTATGACCCAATTAGTGATATGGTCTTCTTGAAGAAAAAAATGAAGAAAAGAAGCTTCTTATCATTATTGACAGCTAGAGAAACAGCGATAACCGCTAGGATTCTCAGCATAATTCACGAGTTATTAGAGGAAAACATACATGCAACTAAAAGAGAGGTTTTCTATAACGACGTTGTTCTATTCAAAAAACAGAAAGAGAGTGATGAAGCGTTAGAAGACGTTGCGGCAATGCTTGGTGTGGAGAGAAATTCTCTTCATGTGGTTGCAAGCGCAAAGGGTGCAGTTATCGGTCGATTAAGGTTTAGGGAGGGTGGCGACCTAATAGATTGTACAAAGATGGGAACTGGCGGTAAAGCGATAACTCCTCTAGTAGATACCATATCTGATATAGAGAGCGATGCGGAATTTATATTAGTTGTTGAGAAAGATGCTGCCTTCATTCGGTTAGCTGAGGATAGATTCTATGAGAAGTATCCGAGTATAATTGTTACTGGTAAGGGGCAAGCTGATATAGGGACAAGGAAATTCCTTAAGTTACTCGTTAAGGAGTTAAGTTTGCCAGTATTCGCATTGGTCGATTCAGACCCATACGGAATGCATATTATGCTGGTATACGCGGTGGGAGCCAAAAGAACGAGCTATGAAACACAATTCCTAACAATACCAGATATAAAGTGGCTTGGGGTGAGACCAAGCGACTTAGATCGATTTAAGATACCAAAAACCGTTAGGATACCAATGACCGACAAAGACATAGAGAGGGGAAAACAACTTTTACAAGAAGAATTCATCAAGAAAAGACCCAAGTATCTTGAGGAGCTCCAGTTAATGTTAAGGACAAAAGAAAAAGCAGAAATCCAGGCGCTAGCATCAAAAGGTTTTAGATTCCTTACAAAGGAGTATCTACCATATAAATTGGAGACTGGAGATTGGATCTAGGGGTGAAAAATAGATTGGATGAAGAAGATTTTTTTCTCATTGAGAAAACAAAGTTTAAAGGTATTATAACTCATAGGGACATAGACGGTGCTGTTGCAGCAGGGCTTTTAAGTCGAATCTTCCAAATAAATGTTGTTTTTCAAAAAGAGGTTAGTGAGGCTAAGTCTTATATATTGGTAGAAACGCCTCTTGCATTTGAGGGTGAAATAAGTGATTGTTTGATAATTGATCACCACATGTGTCACGAGTTAACCAATCTAATAGGAAATTTTATAATATGTGATGAAAGTTATCCAAGCGTTACTCAACTTGTCGTCGATTTTTTTGATTTAGAAATTGATGAAGGTCTCTTAAGGATCATAAACAATATTGATGAGGGTAATATCTTTGAGGACGAGGAAACAGAGAGGTTCTATTTGGCTTATGCTTCAAATTATTCAAGGTTCTCTTTTAACAAAATAGTTGAGATGGTTAGGTCAAAGAACTATGACTCCATTTTCCAATATTTAGAAGATTTATATGATGAAGCGAGCGCTAAAGAGATTCTGATTAAAGCAGAGCAGAAAAAATCAAAAGCAGTGTCGCTTGGCGCTAACGTGAAACTATTGGCTTATGATTATAATCAAGATATTGATTATGTAGCTACCAGACTTGCGTCTGTAATGTTGCAAGACGAAGGGTTTACGGTAATTGTGATAGCCGTAAAAGATAGTTTCGTGCTTTATGGTTTAATCGGTAACAAGTCGGGACAAAATTTGAAGCCTATTTTCAAGAAGCTTAAAAAGTTGGGTTGGAGGGCGGGGGGGAGACAAAACGTTGGTGGTTTCAAGTTGAATAAATTAATGACTATTGATGAGTTCTTGTTTCTTATAAAGAATTTATTTAAATAACTTTCATCAACAATACTAAAATTATAGGGAAGGCCAAGCAAGAGGGACAAAAAAGGTGTCAAAACTGTTTATCAAAAAAATTGAATTGATCAACTTTATGAGTCACAGTTATACCGTAGTGAAACCAGCAAATGGGGTCAATGTTCTAGTTGGGCAAAAAGGAAGTGGCAAAACGGGTATATTAGAAGCTATACGATTAGCATTTGGTGGTCTGGGAAGAGAGAGGCATAGAAAACTAAGTGATTTCATAAAACATGGTGAAAATGAAGCAGTAATAAGGCTTTTTTTGAACAACGCAGTCACTATACCAAATAAAGGAATAAAGAAAATTATCGAAAGTATGCCACTCAATAGCGAAATTATATTAGAAAGAGCAATAAAAAAAGACGGTACAAACGTATTCAAACTCAATAACTCCATGATTAACAAAAACGAACTATTACGCATATTATCAAAAATTAACATAAGCCCTGACAACAATCTATTTTTTCTACCACAAGAGAGAGTAAATGAATGGGTAACCCTTACAAGTAGAGAACGTCTTGACTTGTTTCTAAGCGCAATAGGGTTATATGGTATAAAGGAGAAAATAGATAAGTCGCGTGAAGCATTAAAAAACTTGGAGAAGGAAAGAAGAAAATATGGAAAACTTTTAGATGAATGGTTAGAGAGACTTCAAACAGAGGAAAGCAAATTTAAACCAAGGGAAATTGCGCGAGATAAGTTGCTATATTATTATGTCCTAAAGATAGCTTATTTGTATAAAAAGAAGGAAGAACTAACTGAAGAAAAGAAAAAACTTGAAAACCTCAAACGTGAAATAGAAACACAATTAGCGGAACATAAGAGCTTTCTAGAGGAATTTGATAAAAAGATAGAACAGATAAACAACGAGCTAAAAAACATACGAGAACAATTGGATTACTTGATTGGAAAAGAGAAACCGAGCTATGAGTTCCAACTTAAAAAGTTTGAGGAGGAAATAAACACTTACCAAGCAAAGCTGGTTGAATTAGACGAACGATACAGTAAAGAACTCTCACAATTGAACGAGATCGCTGAGAAATGGGGGACATCTGAAATCGAAGAGTTGCAACAGTTAATTGAAGAGAAAAAGCAAAAAATTACAGAGATCGAAGAGGAAATATTGAACAATGATTTCATGATAGAAATAATGTCTAAAGA
>JAGSHR010000134.1 GCA_029855985.1 Candidatus Njordarchaeota archaeon | reverse complement strand
AGTTTAACACGAAAACTCTTTAAAATATATAATGAGAAATATGCTTATTAAAAATCTAAACATCCATTTTCGAAAACAAATCTTGTTTTATCAGAACACCGGTTAAAAATAGATAATATCCATGTTTTTGATTAAGATTGCGCATAATGTTAAACTCTTCGTTGCTTTAAAGAACCGGTTTAGAACTAGGGCTAATGGTGGGGCCGGCGGGATTTGAACCCGCGACCACCAGCGCCCTTAGCCGACCAATTATAATGGTCTAAGGCTGGCATCCTTCCAAGCTAGACTACGGCCCCAAAAAGTATTGATCTCTCGTTAATCGATTTTTAGTATATTCCTAAATAGCTTTTTTAAATTTTCTTGTGTTTTTTAATCCTCTTTTTAGTATTTTATTTTTGTTTTTCGCGTCATTCAATAACATTTCTCTATATTTTTTATAGTTTATCTATAATTTTGGCTTTAAGGAGATACATGCTTAAAATTAATTATGATATCTCAAACAATTACTTGTTGGCAATATTGTTATCGTCGAGGTAATTGATGATGGTTGAAATTGAAGATGGAGGACTTGACTTTCAGCAAAAGGTTAAAAAATTAGACTTCGCAGTTAAGGACAAGATCCCCGCTTTTTTCGAAGCAATGTGCCCCAACTGTTTCTTTGGTATAACTAGCTACAGATTAAATCTCAGAAATGCATGCGACTTTTGCATGGAAGAAACAGAGAAAGAAATTGAAGACCCTCTCGAGCTTGGAGAGATACTGATGAAAACAAGTGAATTAAGGAAATTTAAGAATGTTTATTTTGTTGAAAAGCAACTTAATGACTTTAATGAATTCTTTAAGAAACTTACTAATTCTGAATTGTGGTCCGCGCAAAAAGTTTGGGCGCGAAGAGTTTTTAATGGACAAAGCTCTGCAATTATTGCCCCAACAGGGGTAGGTAAGACCGTGTTCGGTTTGATTCTCTCCCTTTACTTTGCCCACAAGATGGATAAGTTTAGCTATATTGTTCTACCTACTACCACTCTTCTACGCCAAATAGTCGGGAAACTCCAAGAATGGGAAGAAAAAATAGGAAAAAGCTATGTCATCTACTTTCACTCCGGGCTAACGAAAAAACAAAAAGAGGAAATGCTAAGACGGTTAGAAGAGGGGGATTTTAGAGTACTAGTTACCACCTCACAGTTTCTAGTTAGAAACCTACAACTTGTTTTAAACGCTTTCACGAAGGCAAAAAACAAACCTCACTCCCCTCCAGTTGATTTCATGTTTGTTGATGACGTAGATAGTTTTCTCCGAAACCCCAACAACCTTGATAGAGCTTTAACATTGTTAGGGTACAAGCAATTCAAAAGAATAAGAGAGATCTTGGATAAACTGAAAAAGCCTTTTTATCTCAGCGGCCAAGGAGGGGGTTTCTTTAAATTATCAGACGATGATTGGAGCGTTATTTTCAATGTTAGAAAAAAGACTGGGCAAATAGTAGTTTCATCAGCCACGGGCAGAATTGGAGGATCAGTTGTACGTAGAATATTCTCTACTCTATTTGGTTTCTCGATAGGATCCTCAAGGGAAGGTGTGAGAAACATAGTTGACACTTATGATTCCCAATTCTTGAAAAGCAAAGACGAAGACCCAGTTAAGAGAGCAGTTGAGCTAGTGAAAAAACTGGGATCAGGGGGCTTAATATTTATCTCCCGAGGAGTTAAAAGTGATGAGATAATAGAAAGACTGGAATCCACGCTAAAAAGCGAAGGCATTAAGGCGCTAGGAGTCACAGCTGAGGACTCTCGGGGCTTCCAAAAAGTAATCGAAGATTATAGAAAGGGGGAAATCGACGTTTTAATCGGTAAAGCTTCCGCATATGGATTACTCGTTAGAGGCTTAGACCTGCCTGAAAGAGTCAGATACGCAATATTCCTCGAAGTCCCCCATTACGCTATAAAATTGGAAATACGTCCAAACCCATATTATTTATCTTTTGTGATGAGAAAACTGAGCCCCTTAATCGCCAAGGACAAAGGCACGCTTGAGAAGATCCGAGTTCTTTCTACACATACTATCTGGTTAAAGCCAGCAGATGTCAAAAAACTTGAGGAACAAATTTTAATGGAGTTATCCACTTCATCTTTAGATGAACTAATTGAAAAATACAAGAAGAAGACTGAAGACGCCCAGGATAATCATGAATTGAATTCAATCCTCTTAGTTTTACAATTGTCAAAAATACTCGAAGAGTTCCTAGCTTCTAACCCAATTGAGAAACTAAAAGAAAGCGATATTCCTTATATGGTCCGAGAAGAAAATGGCGAGAAATCAATTTACTTGCTTACTGCTGACGTAAAAACATATATTCAAGCATCTGGGAGAACTTCAAGACTCTATGCTGGGGGCATAACCAAGGGACTCTCCATTATCGTATCAAAGAACAAAACATTAATAAAAGAGTTAGATAGTAAACTCTTTTGGTCTACGGATTCAACATTAACACCCCTAGAAGATATCGACTTAGATAAATTGCTGAAAGAAATCGACGAGGATAGAAAAAACGTTATACTGGCCAGAGAAGGAAAAATACCCACTAAAGGGCACTTGCAAACATGTTTGTTCATTGTTGAATCCCCAACAAAGGCAAAAACCATAGCTAACTTCTTTGGCAGACCATCTCGAAGATTTTTGCCTGGCTTGGTTGCTTATGAGGTTATAATGGGTCGATATCTAGCAACCATAGTTGCCACTATGGGGCATATAACAGAGCTTGTTACACACAAATTTACACCAATCTTCGATTACAAAAGGGAAAACGGAAAATTAACCATATCTGTAAAGGGCTTCAAAATTGAGGAGTTAAAGTGGCCTTACGGAATACTCACCGTCAATAATAACGGAAAAACTCGTTATGTACCAATATTTGGCCCACGAGTTACCTGTAACTCTTGCGGGTACACATTCATACCCTATTTTACCATATCATCGCATGGTAAAAAACTTTCAAAGAAAATCTTTAAATTCCTTAGAGAACCTCACGTCGATTTATCACAGATTGAGAATCTATTTGGAAAAACAATGCTACCACTAAAATGCCCAAGATGCGGAGAATCGGAAAACCTATTTGACCGTTTGATAATGTTAGAATCCCTTAGAAAACTAGCCTCTGAGAGCGAGTTCGTTATAATCGGAACAGACCCCGACATAGAGGGAGAAAAAATAGCTTGGGACCTAACTCTCCTATTGAAACCATACTCCAAACAAATAAAAAGAGCAGAATTCCATGAGGTAACGAAAACAGCCATAGAGAAGGCCCTACAAGAACTCAGAGACATCGATGAAGGACTAGTAAAAGGCCAATTGCTGAGAAGAATAGAGGATAGATGGATTGGCTTTTATCTATCAATGAAATTAAGGGAAATTTTAGATGAAAGAAACCTATCTGCTGGAAGAGTTCAATCACCCGTATTAAAATGGATAATAGACGCATATAACGAGTACAAGATAAAAGAAGATTACACAATTATCACATCAAAAGATGGCTTGGAAATACGCATAAAAGGCAACATCAAGCCACTAGAGATAATTGTTAACAAAGTTCAAACCGGTGAAAAAACACTTTACCCACGTCCACCACTTGTCACGGATACGTTACTCAACTTCGCCTCGAATATTTATGGGCTAAGCGCAAATGACACAATGAAGTATGCCCAAAAACTCTTCGAACTTGGTCTAATAACATACATTAGAACAGATTCTACCCGAGTCTCAAACTTGGGTATAAATGTAGCCAAAAAGATAATCGCGAACGAATATGATGAAAAACTATTTGTAGCAAGAACTTGGAGTAAAGGGGAAGAAGGAGCACATGAATGTATAAGACCAACAAAACCCCTAATGCTGTATGAATTAGAGGGCGCCATAGAGAGAGGCGAGATAACACTGACAGAAGAACTTCCTGCTGACGCATTAAGCCTATATGACATGATAGTCCGCTTCTTCATAGCATCACAAATGAAGGAAGCGAGAGTTGAATCAGTTGAATACGAATTAACCGTGAAATACGAGGATGAAAACGGAGAAATAAAACAAGAAAAAGTAAAAATATCTGGGTACACAAAAGTGATAGACAAGGGATTCTTAACAGCCTTATCTAAGAAAATGATCCCAATCGTCACACCAACAAGATTACCCGAGTTAAAGGAGGGCACCATAATAAAACCAGATGTTCTCGAAATTAGACATGAGAAGGTACCGAAAGGCCGCTTGCCAACCGAAGGAGATATTGTGAGAATGATGAAAGAACGGGGAATCGGTAGACCATCGACATATGCAAATATCATAGCAAAACTAAAAGAAAGACAATATGTCCGATTGCTATACAACAGATACTTGGCTCCAAAAACAAGGGGCATAATAGTCAATAGGATATTAGAGAGATTACACAAAGATATGGTGTCAGAGGAGAGAACAAGGATAATCTTGCAACAGATAGACGCAGTTGTTGAGGGCAAACAGGACTATGAAGAACTTCTAAGAGAAATATACAACGAGATATTAGAGGATATGAAAGCCAAGGAAGGTAAAAGCCTTTGGGATGGACTTCCAGAGGACTTAAAAGTTGAAATTGAGAATTATAAAATGAAAACTGATAAAAGAAAACTCCTCTATAATGTTTCGGGAGGTAAGTGAAGTGAAAACAAAACTGTTACTAATTTCAGACTCGCACGACAACATGAATTCATTATCTGAAATCCTTAAAGTTATAGAAAACGAAAATATAGACGTCGTTATTCATTGTGGGGACCATGTTTCACCATTTTCATTCAACAGAATAGCCAATAAAATAGCAAACTCGCCAAAAATAAAACATTTGTATACAACCTTAGGAAATAACGAAGGTGAGATATTCAAGATCACAAGTGATTACCTAACGAATTATCAAAGTAAAGTCACGTTAAGTAGGGACTTTATTCTCACAAAAATGGACAACATAAGTTTTCTTATCACTCATGGGTGGGGCTCTATTCAAACAACAAGGACAATCGTGCAAAGCTTGGGGAAAAGTGGAGACTTTAAATTTATAGTGTTTGGACATACCCACATACCTGAGTTAACATTTATCACATACGATAACGAGTCGTTAACCAGAGTTTACAATGAAATACCAAGTCACTCTATCCAAACACACATAGAAGAATATAAGTCAATCATTATAAATCCAGGAGAACTGAGCGGTTGGCTATCCGGTAGGAGAACATATGTTATATTAGAACTCGTGGAAAAAAATGTTAAAATAATTTTCAGATCACTTTAACTTCATTCCATAAATTTCTTAATTAACTCCCACTGAGCGTCAATCCACTTCTTTAAGCCTTCAATTTGTTCGGGAGTCAAGTTCTTGAACCTACCTTGTATCTTGAGGAACTCTTCCAGCGGCCTCCTCTTTGAGGGGTCTAAATACCTTCTTGAGGGGCCAGATAACTTTAACTTCATTCTACCATCAATGTTTTCGGCTTCCCATAGAATCCAATAACCGGTTTCAACTGCTAATCTGCCGACTTCAACTGTTTTTGAATCGTCAAACCTCCAACCTGGTGGGCAAGGAGCAAAAATGTGAATCAACCTGAAGCCTCTAATCTCCTTAGCTTTTTTCACTTTCTGGTACAAGTCAATTGGGTATGAGCTGTTCGCAGTAGCTACGTATGGTACCCCATGCATTAGAGCTATGAGCGATAGGGATTTCTTGTTCTCTGTTTTACCAGTATACGTGGTGGTTGTAACAGCTCCAAGTGGGGTGCTTCCAGATCTCTGGATTCCAGTATTCATGTAAGCCTCGTTATCGTATTCTATCACTATTATGTCCTCGTTTCTCTCCGCAGCACCACTAACTGTAGCGAAACCAATATCCGTAAGCCCTCCATCTCCACCCCACACTACAACGTTTACATCGCTGGAACCTTTTTGGATGAGAGCGTTTCTCATACCAGAGGCAACAGCTGCCGCAGAGGCGAAAGCTGTGTTGAAAGTGTGAACTTTAAAGGATGTTTTGGGATAGATCCCTTGATATACACTTGAACATGAAGCAGGTATCACGAGAACAGTTTTCTCTCCTAGTGCTTTTAAAACATGTCTCAATGCTAGTGTGGATCCGCAACCTGGACAGGCAGTATGACCTCTAAGCAAGAGTTCTTTGGCGGAGATCATTTTATCGAGAGTTGTTTCACCTGGCATTTATCTCACCTCATATTTTTTGTTGCACTTCCTCAACGGCTTTAATTATGTCACTAGGCATTATCTCGTCTCCCCCTAACCCCATTATTTTCTCGTATACAGGAGTGTCAATATTTTGCTTGTGGAGCGCCGCTCTAACCATACCTGCAACAATACCACCCCAACCAAATGAGATGTCTCTGTCAATCACTAATACCGCAGATGCATTGTCAGCTACCTTTGCCACCTCTTTGAATGGGAATGGTCTTGTAACCCTAATTTTCAGGGAACCTACCTTCATGCCCCTCGCTCTCATTTCGTCAATTGTCGCTTCAACTTCCTCGGCTACTGACCCGATGGCCATTATGACTATTTCCGCGTCATCTGTCATGTATGGCTTAACGAGGTCACCGTGCCATTTTCCAAATATTTCTTGGAACTCTCTCGCCGCTTTTTTGATTACATCGTATGCATTCTGCATTGCCCTTTCAATGGAAAGTCTCATTTTGATGTAATCGTGGGGTAACGCTATGTTCCCAATTGTTATTGGCTCCATTCTATTCGGGTCAAATACGTAGTGTGGTGGATCATAGGGTGGCAAAAATGAATCCACTTTTTCTTGATCGTGAATTTCCACTGGCATGGAGGTGTGGCTGAGTACGAAACCTTCGTGGCTAACCATTGCGGGCAGAATTACTTTCTTATCTTCTGCGACTCTAAATGCTTGTATGATTGTGTCTAGGACCTCTTGATTGTTTGATGCCCAAAATTGGATCCAACCTGCATCTCTTAGCGCGAGGACATCTGTGTGCTCTGACCATATGTTCCACGGCGGACCTAAAGCTCTGTTTACAACGGACATAACTAGTGGGGTCCTCGCTCCAGCGGCCCAGAAAACCATTTCCGCCATGTACCATAAACCGTGGCTCGCTGTTGCTGTAAATGCTCTTGCTCCTGAAGCTGATGCACCCATTGCTGCTGCGAGAGCAGAGTGCTCGGATTCTACTCTTATGAATCTTGCGTTCATTAGGCCTCTCTCCACCCATGATGATAGTGTCTCAACTATTGTGGTCTGTGGTGTGATTGGATATGCGGCAACGACCTCTACTCTACTTAACCTCGCACCCCACGCAGCGGCGGCATTGCCCGTTATTACTTCAACTTTACTCATATTTCTCACCTCACTCCCTCTCGAATTTTATGGCGTTTACTGGGCATACTTCATAGCAGACTAGGCAACCTTTGCAGTAATCGTAGTTTATTTTCGGTATGCTGGATTTGCTCTCTGTGGTTATCGCTGAGTCTGGGCAGTACATCCAGCAGAGTTGGCACTTTGTGCATTTTTCCTCGATTATTATGGGTTTGAATACTCTCCATGTTCCAGTTTTTCCTCCAGCACCCTCCACGGGTTTTGAGATTGGGAGGATTAAATGATCTTGCACTTCGAGTTCGCTCATTTTATGCACCACCTATTCTTTAATGATTTTGGTTAAATTGTAGGCTTTTTTGGCGCCTTCAACGTTCTTCTCCGCGATTTCTCCGCTCCACTGTGCGTTGATCGCTTTTTCTACGGATTCAATGGATGGGAGACCAGCCACTTTTGCGAATGCACCCAGCATAATCGTGTTAACCACGGGTATTCCTGCTACAAAAAGATCGAGATCGATTGCAATTTGTGTCGCGTCCACTATGGCGATTCTCCATTTTCCAAAGCGCTCAATTAACTTATCCTTTTCTTGCTCCTTGTAGTTAATCACGATGGTTCCATTTTCCTTTAAGCCGTCTGTGATGTTAACAACATCTATTAGTTGGGGTGATAGAACCACCACGTAGTCGGGTGTGTGGACAAAGTGGTGATACTTTATGACCTTATCGGATAGCCTAGTATACGCGGATACTGCTGCACCTCTGCGCTCTGCTCCAAAGAAGACAAGTGATTGTGCCCAAATATTCTCGTAAGCCGCGGCTTTTGCTAGTAGATTTGAGGCGGTTACCGCGCCTTGTCCGCCTCTTCCATGCCATCTAACTTCTATTAACATTAGAAATCGCCTACGGGGCTACTTTTAAATATTAGGAAACTTTCTAATTGAGTATAATTGGTTTTGTCGATATTTAATATTGGGTATAGATTTGTTATGAGGTACTCATACATTATTTTT
>JAGSHR010000270.1 GCA_029855985.1 Candidatus Njordarchaeota archaeon | reverse complement strand
TTTTATTGGCCCCTCCTAACCATTATAAAGGATGCTTTCTTGCTAAATGGGAGCCCAAGCTTATCTATTCTCCTCACTGTTATCAGTGATCCAGTTTTTCAGTCGGCCTTTTACTTCACGCTACTCGAGTCCACTTTGAGCACTATACTCTCTGTAATGTTAGGTCTGCCAATAGCATACATTTTGACTAAATATAGGTTCCCAGGAAAAAAGATTTACGAGGCACTAATATTAGTTCCATTTGTTCTACCAGGGATTGTTGTAGGATTAGCATTCTTGTTGCTTTTTGGCCCTGACGGCGTTATCCCAAATTTCTTTAAAGACATATTTAACTTGGAGTTGGCCTCGCTAAGTTGGGGTTTTATTGGGATAATCTTCGCTCATGCTTACTATAATGCTCCCCTAGTAGCAGTTATGACATCTAGCGTGTGGAGGCGATTAGATCCCGAAATCGAGGAGGCCGCTGAAACCCTTGGAGTTTACGGACTGAGAAAATTTTATAAGATAACTCTTCCCCTAATCATGCCAGGTTTGTTATCTTCAGCGCTCTTAACGTTCATTTTTTGTTTTTCAAGTTTTGAGATTGTTCTGTTACTGGGAAACTTTAGGTTTCGGACACTTGAGGTTCAGATTTACCACTTGTTTAGAAATCGATTAGATTTCGCTGGTGCTTCCGCTTTAGCGTTCCTCCAGCTCTCTATAATCGCCTTTTTAACGGTTCTCTATGTAAAAAGTCTTCAAAAATACACGGATGTTAGGAAAGCTGGTAGAACTAGTAAATATATTGAAATGAATTTGTTTAGTCACCGTTTTTCGAATTTCTTGCTAATTGCATATTTGTTCTCCTTTATTGTATTCCAGGTTTTCCCCTTGGTTTTAACTTTTTATAATTCAGTTTTTGACCCTGTCCTTGACGCCTTTACTTTGAAGGGTTATTCACTAGTTTTCTCAAGCATCTATAATCCCTACCTTGGTTCTTCCCCAATCATGGCACCTATTAATACCTTAGTGTTCTCAACAATTACAGCAATATTCGCGATGTTGTTTGGGTTGATTTCCGCGTATGCAACATACAAGGGAGGAACACTATCACTTCTCTTTAATGTTGCAATCTTTGTTCCATTAGCCACTTCTAGGTTAACAATTGGACTAGGCATGATCCTTACCTTTGGTTCTATTGGATTTCTTTACCAGGATACAAGACCCCTAATAATAGCCTCGCACATAACCATAGCTTATCCATTTACTACGAGGTCAATAATGAATGGTTTATCTAAAATCGACCCCTTTATCCGCGAGTCAGCGGAAACTCTGGGAGCTGATCCTCTAAATCGCTTCAAGAAAGTCGATTTACCCCTTTTATCCCCCAGTATAGCTGTTGGCTTGTCCCTAGCTTTTGCAACTAGTTTGGGAGAATTCGCGGCTACTAACATACTATACAGGGGGAATTACCCAACATTAACAGTTTTAATATTCGTTATGCTCGGTGGACGACAGTTTACTGCCGCTTCTGCTGCCGCCTTTCTCCTTATAATCCTTAGCCTCGCTGTTTTCTTAGTTGTAGTAAAGTATAGTGAGGAGTTAAGTGGAGGTTTTTAGCTTTTTTCTTTCATTTTTTGCTTTTCTAGAGAATATTACTCCCCTTCTGCCCAAGGTTCTAACTGCGAATTCTACCCCTGGAAATGGGTAGTTGAGTATTTTAACATATTTTCCCTTGATTAAGTGCTTTATTCCAAGAATGTTTAAAGCTTCTGTTAACTCTTTCTCGTCGGCCGAATTTCGAGGGTATTCACAAAGATTAGGGCACCGAGTGGTCGGTCCATCTATAAAACACGCACTAGCACAGGGAACACCTGAATTCCAAGAGTTAGCACAGCAAGCTGATTTCCATGGAATTAAACCTATATTCCTAGCAAGTTTGACATATTCTTCCTTTTCTGGTAGTGGAACAGCTCTCTGTTTATCATCAATGATTCTCAATCGCTTTTCCACTTCTGTTGTGTCAAACCCCGCTTCTTTTAGATTAGAGAGAATCTTTTTGGTTATCCTAAATGAACCTAGCACGACACCAATCGCACCAGCTTCCTTCGCTGCTAACATTATTTCCTTAATTTCACCCGTGTTTATTCCTGGTATTATTGGTCTCAAAAATAACACTGGTCTAAGGCCTACTTCTCTTAGATTACTTATGGTTTCTAATCGTTTAGTCGCCGATGGAGCGAAGGGTTCTAGTTCCTTGTCGTGCTTTAAAGTTATTATTGTCACAAGGGGATTTATTTTTGATACGTATCCTTTTTCGATTTCCTTGATTTTTTCCGCCATTTTCTTACCAATGTATGCTTTTGTTGAGAATTGTATTGGGTTACCAAGTTTACTTAGTTCTGTTAGATATTCAAGGAAGTGGTCAGGGACAGCTAGGGGTTCAGAGACGCTACCTATCGCTATCAGTGTTCCAGTCGTTCCGGGGAAAAAAGCCTTATTATATAATAGAGCGAGCACGAGTTCTTTACCGTTTAGTGGGTATGGTTTTGGCTTGGTGTGTTTGAACCCCATATCCTGGACGTAACAATAGATGCATTTATAGGGGCAATTGTGAGCCACGTGAACAGTTATTCCACACCATCGTGGCGGTCTCTTAGAGTGAGGATCATTTTTGGCGCGGGTTATGGATTCATCGGGTAGTTGTGATTCGTATACTTTTATGAGTTCTCTTTTTTTCTTGATTAATTCTAGTGGTTTGGGTTTGATGTTTGTGGGCAAATTTATCACACTGCTCAGAGAAGCTCAGCTTCTTCATTCTTGCGTCAGTGACCGCTCCACTCATCATCGGGTATACTATAATGTTCTACGCTTTTAGTATTATATATTATTCTAATTTACGGGAAATCTACAAAAAGGATAAATATCATTATTTTTTCTCCTTATTACGATTTTTTATTTAATGTATTTGCTTCAGTTTGACATATATAGCGAGTATATATCTCAAACATAAATCCTTATAAGGAATATAAGAAACTAAAAAGAGCAAACGAAAAAATTAGGCGTTAAAAATGTTCAAAATAATTGTGAATTATAGAGATTATAGACGACAAATTCTTATAGAGAAACTGAAAATTAATCTAAAATTTACTTATTCACTTGACAACTTTTCAAACTTTAAAGAACTTTCCTCTTTATGAAAAAGGTGTATAAACATGTCAATGATAATAAGAAAAAAGAAAGCAGACTCCGAAATATATAAAGAAGCCTTGGAACTACACAAGAAATATAGAGGGAAAATCCAGACAATCGCTAAAGTCCCATTTAAATCGTACGACGATCTCGCGTTAGTGTACACTCCTGGTGTAGCGGAACCCTGTAGGAAAATTGCTGAACACCCAGATAATGTTTGGGAACTAACGAACAGATGGAATACCATAGCGGTAATCTCCGATGGAACAAGAGTATTAGGACTAGGAGATATCGGACCGGAAGCAGGTTTACCCGTGATGGAGGGTAAAGCACTCCTATTCAAATTATTTGGAGGAGTAGATGCCGTTCCACTAGTCATAGATGCGAGAGATGCAGACAAAATCATAGATTTCGTTAAAACAGTACAACCTAGCTTTGGTGGTATAAACTTAGAGGACATAGAGAGCCCCAAGTGTTTCTACATACTAGAAACCTTACAAAAAGAATTGCAAATACCAATTTGGCATGATGATCAACAAGGAACAGCGCTTGTCACACTAGCAGGTCTAATAAACGCACTAAAGTTAGTTGGAAAGAAAAAAGAAGACGTGAAGGTAGTAGTAATGGGGGCCGGAGCCGCCGGCTATAACTTTGTGAAATTCCTCATGATGTACGGTTTCCCCGGAAAAAACATTTTAGTCGTGGACAGCGTAGGCATAATCTACAAAGGCAGAAAAGTAAAAATGAACCCATGGAAAGAAAAACTAGCAGAATGGACGAACCCCGAGGGAATGACAGGGGGACTCGAAGAAGCCCTTGATGGCGCAGATGTATTGCTCTCCGCATCAGCTCCCGGACCATGGATACCAAAACAATGGATAAAGAAAATGGCAGATGACGCGATAGTATTCGCCGAAGCAAATCCAGTGCCAGAGATACTACCAGAAGACGCTCTAGAAGCAGGAGCAAAAATCGTCGCGACTGGTAGGAGTGATTACCCTAACCAAATAAACAATGTGCTTGGCTTCCCAGCAGTCTTTAGAGGAGCTCTAGATGTTTCAGCGAAAACAATAAACGATAAGATGATAGTAGCGGCAGCAGAAGCTTTAGCCAGAGTAGCAGAAGAAAAGGGACTAAAACCAGATTACATTATTCCAAAAGCAACTGAACCAGAATGGGCTCCTGAGGAAGCAGCAGCAGTCGCAAAAGCAGCCATGGAATCTGGGGTTGCGAGAAGAAAAGTAGATCCCGAGGAAGTAAAGGAGAATCTAAGAAAACTAGTTGAAACTCACCGAAAAATCATTAACTTCTTGTTCCCGGATAAGAAGTAGAATTCAATTAAATTTTTTATTTATTGTTTTTTAACTTGTGCTAGCAGGCTTAATTTTAGAAAACAAGCTCTTCAAGTAATCGAATAACTCTATTACTCCTTCATGTTGTAGTGCTGAAGTCTCCATATATTTTATGATGGGGAGCCCAAGGCTATCTATTACTTCCTTTATCGTTTCATCCGGGACTTGCTTACCTAGATCTTTTTTGTTCCCAACCACGATGGTTGGTATTTTTGGCCCAGCACCCTCCTTTAATACTTCCGCCCATTTCTTCAAGTTGTAGAGCGTTACAGGTCTGCTTAAGTCAAAGACGAGTATTGCTAGTTTGGCCCCCCTAAAGAATACATCGATTAGGAATCTGTATTGTTCTTGCCCTGATAGGTCCCATATTTGTAGAGAGAAATTCTCATCTACTTTTATGCTCATGAGGTTTACTCCTATTGTCATTGTCACTTTGGATAAGTTTCCTCCTTTATAGGATTCAAGTAGTGAGGTTTTACCTACGCCACCATCTCCTGCCATTACTACTTTCACTATCCTTACCACTTACTCTCTCTCCTAGTAAATTTTGTTTAGTTATTTGTTTAGGTTTGTGAAGTCTTTTATTGCTGTTGGTCAAAACAACGTGGGCCCAAATTAATCATATTCTCAATTCTAGTTTTATTTATTTTAAAACTTAAATGTTGTTTTTAAGTTTTTAAAAGACAGCTAAAAAATTTATTATGTGTTGCGAATTTTTCTATGTGAACACTTGGGAGTAATCATCTTCTGACCCTTTTCTTCCGATCATTTCCATGTCTGCTTCTTCTCTTAATAATTCTTCTAGATCAAGTTTCGATGATGTCTTTATTTCTTCTTCTACTTCACTTAGATCTACAGTTAGGTCAAGTAATTTTATGAATTCCTTCGCGAGTTTTAGTGCGCCTGCTCTATCAAGTATTCCTTTTGTTGTTGGCGAAAAGAATGCTACTGCAGGAATTCCTCTATATTCCGCGAATTCTAAGAATAGTGATATGCCTCCCGATACGAGTATTCCCCTCGGCGTGTACTCAAAGTCGAATTTTTCAAAAATTTCGTTTTTCCTTTTCATGAATAAATCGTTACCCACGTATACAACGGGAAGATCACCTGTTGGGTTTTGAAAGACGTTTCTATCCACTCCTCCAAATAAAATGAAGCTTTTTACGTTCCTTTCTGAAGCAAATTGTGTGAAAATGTCGGCTAAAATGGGTTGGTCATCTAGCCACGGTTGTATCCTTATCAATAAGATTAAGACCTTGTTCTCTATCATAAATAACTCGTAAGGAAAACCAACGTAGCCATCATCCAAAACTTCAACAAAAGGAGGAATCATTCTCCCTATCACAAATCCCACCTTTTCGCCTTTTCCCTGTTTCAGCGCGTTTTCAACTATCATTCTCGCTGTTAGGTGCCCTATACCTCCTAACCCATGAAAGCCCAAAGCGATGTGCTTGCCTTCTACGTCTATGTCCTTTGTGAAGTGGAGTTCTAGACCATCCTTGGTATGCTTTAATGCTCTCTCTTTTTTGCTGTAACTCATCCTTTTCACCCTCTCTATTTTTTGCGATTTTCTCGCTAAAATGAAGTTAGTTTTCATTGGCACTTGATAATTGTTTACATGTGTGATTATTCTAAATATAGTGAACACTATAAAAATCAATAACCATCATGATTTCCCCCATAATATGAAAAAGTGAAATCATGCTTTGACAACAAAATTTCGGGTGAAATGATTTGTCCTCTCCGGGTAAATTTGATGTAAAGGATAGAAAAATAGGCGACATTGTCCAACCTGGACGTTTGGGTGTTGATAACTTTGACATTGGATTAATTGGACTTCCTTTTGATGGTTCAACCAGGGGTAGACCAGGCGCTAGATTTGGTCCAAAAGCTGTTAGAGATAAAATGTTTAGTTATTCTACATACTGCATAGATTTTGATGTTGATATTGGAGACCTCAAGATTGGAGATTACGGTGACCTAAATCTAGGATTTGGAAGTGTTGAATTAGCCAAAAACGTTATCAAGGATAACCTTATAAAATTCTTTAAAAATGTTAAATTGGGCGTGGTTCTTGGAGGGGATCACTCTATTACAGAGCCCTCGATTGGGGCGTTATCCGAGGTGGTTAATGGAAAAATTGGACTTGTTGTTGTGGATGCCCATAATGATTTAAGAGAACTTGAAGGCGGTCTGGTTAGCAGTGGTACTGTGATGAATGACATTATTAGTAAATACGGTGACCAGGTGGAGCCAGAGAATATTATACAGTTGGGAATTAGAGGCTTCGTGAACTCGGAGTTCTATGTTAAGAAAGCTAGAAGGCTGGGTATTAAAATCTTCACATCAATGGAGATTCGGAAGATTGGTATAGAAAAGATAGTAAGCGACATTCTAATAAACCTTACCGATAACGTTGACCATATTTACTTTAGTTTTGATGTTGATGGTGTGGATGCTGTCTACGCACCTGGTGTTAATTCTCCGAGTATTGGAGGGCTAACTCCTTATGATGTGTTTTATTTGGCCTATAGCCTCGGGAAAAATGAGAAAACGTTAGCGATGGATGTGAACGAGTTTGCTCCAGCGTATGATGTGGCGAACATAACAAGTGATCTCGTTGCTAACGCTATATTGTACTTTATGGCGGGATTCGCTTCGAGGTGAGGATTGTGGGTCATATTGATTTAATGATAATAAGGGCTAACGAGATTGTAACCTTGAGGGGATTTACTGAAAAACCAGCTATTGGAGGTGACATGAGGAACATTGGTGTTATTTCATCAGGGGCTGTTGCTATACAAGATGGTAAAATAATAGAAGTGGGAAAGAGCGAAGTAATTGAGAAGAAATATACCGCTGACACGGTTATAGATGCCCGAGGGAAAATCGTGTTACCTGGATTTATAGACGCACACACTCACCTTGTTTTTTCGGGTTCTAGAGAAGAAGAATTAACAATGAAGTTAGAAGGCTACACATACTTGGAGATATTGAAGCGTGGGGGAGGCATCCTTAAAACAGTTAATGCAACAAGATCAGCCTCAATAGATCATCTTGTGAGAGAGGGAAAAGAAAGATTGGATATTATGCTTAGACATGGTGTAACCACTATTGAGGGGAAAACTGGCTATGGGTTAGATGTAGAAAACGAAATTAAGATGCTAGAAGCCTATCGGAGACTCCAAGAGGAACACGTTGTTGACGTTATACCAACTTTATTGGCCGCTCACGCTATCCCCCCAGAGTATAAAGGTGACCCAGATGGCTACGTGAAACTCATAATAGAGGAATTAATACCAAAGGTGTCCGCTAAGAGATTAGCCAAATTTAATGATGTTTTCGTGGAGAAAGGAGTTTTCAACTACAAACAGGGCAAAAAAATATTATTATTTGGTAGGGAAATGGGCTTGATCCCTAAGGTTCACGCTGATGAGATAAATTACATGAGGGGTGCTGAACTAGCATATGAAGTAAACGCTATTTCAGCTGATCATTTGGCTAGAGCGTCTAAAGAAGGTTTAAGGTTAATGGCCTCAAAGGGAATTATTGGAGTTTTGCTTCCTGCCGCGCCAATGGTTTTGAGGGATTATACTTTTCCCGACGTTCAACTTATGAAGAAACTGGGTGTCCCGATTGCTATAGCCTCTGATTTTAACCCTAACTGTTGGGTTGAAAATATTCAAGTGCCCATGTTTTTGGCGACATATTTTTTGGGTCTAACCCCCGCTGAAGTTATTACTGCAGTAACAATCAATGCCGCTCACGCGATTGGTGTCGCTAAAGAAAAAGGTAGCATCGAACCTGGCAAAGACGCTGATTTAGTTATTTTGGGGGTTCCCTCCCATAAGTGGATTAATTATCGCTTTGGTATCAACCTTGTGGATATTGTCATCAAGAAGGGGAAAATCGTTGTTAGTTAGCGAATTATTCCGAAAAGCGAATTTTGATAATATTCCTCTTTTAATTAATTTATTTGAGAAATCCACAAAGTGTCACATTAATTTTATGATTTGGTGAAATAATTGGATCCGGAAAATATAGATATAAATTCGCTTGTGGATGAGATACATGGCAGAATTCTGGAAGCAAGAGAAGTTATTAAGGGTATAGTACATGAAACCCCATTAGATTATTCTAAAACGTTCTCTAGAATATCGGGAAATAATGTTTACCTGAAACTAGAAAACTTGCAAAAAACAGGTTCATTTAAGGTTAGAGGGGCATTCTATAAGATCTCTAAATTGCCACGTGAAGCTAGAATTAAAGGAATAATAGCTGCTTCCGCAGGAAACCACGCTCAAGGCGTTGCCTATGCTGCTTCAAAAGCAAACGTGAAAGCGAAAATTGTTATGCCTCTATTTACACCTATAGCGAAAGTATTGGCTACCAAAAGTTATGGAGCAGAAGTTATATTGCATGGTTCTACTTTTGATGATGCATATGATTATGCACTAAAACTCGCAGAAAAGGAAAACTTAACGTTTATTCCACCATTTGACGATGTAGATATCATTGCTGGGCAAGGTACAATCGGTCTAGAAATCATTAAGGAGTTAAAAAACTTGGATGCTGTCATTGTTCCAATTGGTGGCGGTGGTTTGATATCGGGAATTGCGATAGCAATAAAAAAAGAACTCGGGAGCCATGTTAAAATCATTGGGGTTGAGACAGAGGCTTATCGGGGAGCCTACGAATTGCTTAAGGGACCAATAGATAGGGAGAAACCATCACACACCATTGCAGAAGGAATAGCTGTAAAGAGGATAGGTAAAATAACAAGCAAAATCATTAAAAATTACGTTGATGATGTAATTGTTGTGAGCGATGATCTAATTGCACGAGCAATCTTCTTGTTGCTTGAACGTGCAAAGATCTTGGCTGAAGGCGCGGGCGCTGCTTCCATAGCCGCTCTAATGAGTGAAGATTTTCATCTTAAAGATAAAAATGTGGTCGCGGTTATTAGTGGCGGAAACATTAACATGTCAACGCTTATGAAGGTTATTAGTAGGGAGCTTGCCAGTTTGAAAAGGGTTGTTAAGTTAAGAGTTCGTCTTCCTGATAGGCCAGGTGCTCTGATGGAATTTTTGAAGATACTTTCAGAGTGTAACATTAACACAATCGATATTAACTCTGAAAGATATGACCCTAAGATTCCCCCTTATGAGTCAGAGGTTGTTGTAGTAGTTGAGGTTGGAGACCCTTCGAATCTAGACATACTATATACTAGAATAAAGAGAAGTGGTTTCGATTTTCAAATAGAATGAATTTTATTGGTTAACCCTTCTTAATAATTTTTAGGAAAGGAGAATTCTCTTTACAAAAGTGTGACCGTGATGGGTGGTAAAATTTCCCCTGAGATTTGTGCGTACTGTAAAGGAGTAAAAAAGTTATGTGGAGCGAGGGTTTGCCCGATACTTTTGAAGTTTGACTATTTGAAGAAAGACATTTTTGTCACAAAGAGCACTAATCTTCAAGCTATTTCTCCGCCCGATTTTTTGGTGGGAGAATTTAGTTACCCAAACGTGAACCTTGGACCGATTTCGAATCCCAATGTTGAAGATAAGGATGAGATCCTACTTGAAAGATTGATTCAAAGAGGACAATACGATTTGATTGATATACTCAAAATACGTTTGAATTTTCTCTACAGTTACAATAAAGTAAATGTTAATATTGCGCGTAAACTCACGTATCCTCCGGAACCAATTAAGGAACTAGCAATAAGCATTAAACCATTGGAGACCGAACTGGAGTTACTAAAATACCCCAAACCAAGGATTTCCTTGGATGCAGATATCCCGCCTATTGGGTTACGAGCGCCCCTTAGAAAACTGGAAGTAGTGGATAACGCGTATGCCCCGAGAAAACTTGAGGAAGCAATTTACGAGGATGAGAAATCGTCGATTCTATTATTTGAATTATATTCACACGGGATCTCCAATTATCATTTGATGCGATTGCTCTCCCTTGGATTGCTTGGGAAAAAGAATAATAAGAAACTTGTACCAACACGTTGGGCGATTACCGCCACAGATAGTGTTCTTGGGAATTGGTTCTTAAAGAACATAAAAAGGTCTCCGAGTTTCAGTAAATCTGCTGTATATTACCATAGCCATTTGGGAAACGAGTATTATATATGGATTATTCCCAGCGACTACTGGGCGTTTGAAATGTTTGAAATCTGGATGCCCATGAGCGTTTGGGTTAGGAGACCCGGAAAACCCGTTTTAATTCATGTTTACGAATCATATAACGGGAAACCAAACAAGATGGATGGCGGTTACTATGCGATTAGATTCAGTGTCCTTGAAGCACTTCAAAGGTGGAGGAGAAAAGGTAAGGTGATTGCTTTTAGAATAATTAACCCTGAGTATTTCGCTGGTGTTGGTAGTTGGCAAATTAGAGAGGGAGTGAGAATAGCCTTAACTAAAAAACCTTTGTTGCACGGGGACTTTGATGAGATACGTTCACAAATATTTGGGTTAATTAGAGAGAAGACTTGTTTAGATTTAGAAGGTAAGTCTAGGGTCATAAAAATGGTTAAAGAAGTTAAATTATTAGATTTTATAGATAGCTACTCCTAACTGTCTTTAGATAGTCTAATACTATTTCTTTAGATAGTTCTTCATCTCTAAGCCTTCTCACTACGTTTGCAAACGTGTACTTTGGAAGCAATAATTTAACGGTTGGATCCGTGAATAAATAATACTTGTTGTCCTTCTTGCCAAGCACGTCAAAGTCTAGCAGTTTTTTGAGAATTGTGGATCCAAATCTGCTTTGGGCTTCATCTTCTGGCATTACACCTACTTCTCTGAAGATTTTAATTACCCCGTAAATGTTTGGATCACCGAGTAATTCGGGTAGAATTGTTTGGTCTTGTGCCCATCCGCCCTCTTGGTACTCCCTAACAAACTTTTCGTATTCTGCTTGGTATCCATCAATTGCACTGGATATTTCACCGAATTTCTCTGGTTTTCTCCTTATGAAGACAACATCTCTCAATAGATAAACTCTTTCTATGAGTGCTTTCTCATCCCACTTGGTTTCTAGTATACCAAGAGCCTCAAGCAGATAAACATAAGTTAGTAAAACATCTCTAGCTAGGTATGGGAATGCTGTTTTTAGGTTATCGAGCAGTCTGTCAATGACCATTATCCCACTATCCAACATTATCTCTAAAAGTTTTCTTGTTTCATTATCCCTGAAAGCATCTGCTATTCTCTCCTCGAGTGACATTGTTGGGAATGCGCTGATTCTTTCCCATAGTTCCTCCCATTCTTCTATTGTTGTTGGAGGTTCACCCCTTCGGAACGCTGTTAGCGCGGCTCTTACTACTCCACCTCTTATTCCCTCTTTCTCTTCTCCCTCTTCTAGGACAACGCCGAATAACTGGTTTAGTTCTTGACCACTATAGTATGTTATGACATCGTACCCCCCGTATGTTACATCATAGAATCCTTCTAGACGCTCCTCTCTCTGAAGGACAGTACCAAAGACGTTAATTAAGAAATCCTTGTCTATGCCCTCTGTGTTTTGAGGGTAATAACCTAAAACTATAGGCCCTCTACGTGGATCCCATTGCATTAAAAATATGTTTTTAGGCAAAGAAACTCCCCCTAATTATAATGAAACACATTTATTTTGTTTATTCGCGAATTATTATTTGTAAATTGCAACTTAACGATTATGTTCATCCAATTTATAAGTAATCCGCTTTTTAAACATTTATTTTTGAAAAGTAATGTTTTTTGATAGAAAATTAGATAATATTTTTAGCAGAAAAGTATTTGAGCTATCTTTTTTTACAACGGTGTTGTATTTTTAGGTAGCTAAATTTTTTTAATTTCGCCTTCTTCTACCAAAAAATAACCAGTTTTTCCCCTTTTTAGGAACTCTGTTAGGACATATGTTAGGGCTTTTGGGTATTCCTCTAATTTCACTCGCCCGCCAGATGCTTTTATGTGTCCTCCCCCGTTTAACTTTTCTGCAATTCTCCTAACATCGTATTCAATGTTCTTATTGACTCTGAATGAAAATTTTGCTTGAGGCTCCTGTTCCCTTTTTTGAGCAGGAGGGCAGAGGTTATCTTCTTCTGTCATTCGGTTAACTACCGCTATTACTTCCCCGCCATTTTTTAGGAATTGGTGCGCTATGCTTCCAAAGGCGATTCTTGGGAACCCAGATTTAAGATCAACAATCGCATTTTTGATTTTTCCTTTCTTGCAGATTTTTGCGATTTCTTTTGATATCTTTTCGCCTTTTTTGTAGTGTGGCTCTATTCTCTTCCACTCGCTTTTTACCCATGGGTCTTTTAACACTTTTTTTCCTTTTTCTGCCATTATTTTTGCTAGTTTATAGAGTTTTTCTTGATCCCCGTTGAAGCATTTTATAACAAGATCGAGTTTTATCAAGTTTTTATCGTGATTTCCTGTATCCGCTTTCTCTGCCATTTTTACTATTTCTTGAGCTATCTTATTGTCCTCGAGGTCAAGATATTTTATGACTAGTGTAGCTGCACTGGGAGCCTTGGGATCCACAACATCTGTATGCTTGAGCATACCTTTTTTCTTCAGGTTTTGGTAGTTGGACAAGTGATGGTCAATATTCACTTTTGCGTTTGCTGTTTTGGGTAAATCCACAATATAATCATATTCTATATCTTGAACAAATCTTAGATCACCGATTTTAAGGAAGTCTATCTTCACATTTGGGTACTTGATTAGGAATAACGCTGCTGAGGCAACACCGTCAACATCCGATGCGTGAGTTGCTATTCGATTGACCACTTGAAACACCGTTGAAAAATAAACACAAGGAGTTAGATTATAGAAATTATCCCTTATAAATCATACATATCGGTATTTGATGCAAATAATGCGATGAAACCTGCTGAAATCAAAGAAAAAGGAATAGAGAACCAAAAAATAGCGAAATGTAATTGGGATTTAGTCCATTCTAGAATCACTTTTTTATCTGATCAGTAGAACGCTACATGGTGCGAATGTTGATACCATTAATGCTGTGCTTCCAATGGATATGTCCTCATCTTCAGTGTGTCCCCTTACACCCATAATTATTGCACTATATAGGTTTTCCTTTGCCTCGTGTATTATAACTATTGCCACGGATTCTTTTGGTATACTCGCTTCTTTAACTATGAACTCAGCATCGACACCAGCTTCGGCGACCATTTTCCTTGCAGGCTCAAATATTTTATCAATTTCACCCTTGTCAGCATTGCTAGGAGCCACATATAGGAATGTTAGTCGACTTCCATATCTTTGTGCAAAGTCTATAGCAACTGATGCCGCTTTTTTCGCCGTTGCAGAGCCATCAAATGGGACGAGGATTCTCCTGAATAGGAAAGATACTTTGTAACTTGATTCGGGAATGTAGGTTTTCTCCATCTATATTCCCCCCGTTATTCCTAGTGACTTGTTTGTTTTTTCAATGCTTTTAGCCGGATTTCTCTCTAACTCCATTATTGCTCTTACTGCGTCAATGTTTTCAGGAACAACTATCGCTTCTTGGTGAACGGCTTGAGTTAACCATAGCTCTCCATTTACTATACTGATCGAGTCTTCCCAAACAATGTTTTCATACAGATCATATCTTGGTCTTCCTAAATCTCTTCCCAGTTCAATCACTTGTGATGTTGAAACTATTCCGTGTTTCTCCGAGTTCACAAGCATTATTCTTGGTTCTTTTTTGAGAACATCTATTATGTCATCAACTGAAACTTGGTCTTTTAGTTCAATGTTAAGAATGTGCGTGTGCATTATCGTTGTGGGGACAACAACAGCTGTCGTTACTATATCTAAATCTTTGCCTATAACACTTTGAACGTCTGGTCCATGGTGACTTGGTAGCTTCACGGGTTTGAGGAGGATAGCGTTTATTGGTCCTTTCTTGTATTCTCTTGGGTCGGCAGCTCTTCTAACTAGTGTTGCTCTAACACGTCCTATTGCAAAGTTTTTCCTGAGTGTGCATAATAATCTACATAGTGCCGTAGTGTTGCACGATACCACTCTTAGATACTTTTTACCTAATCCATCCTCATAGTTGCAGAGAGATGAGAAAGATGCTTCCGCTACTTTTTCCTTTTCTCCCCCTTGGAATATAGCTTTTAGACCATACTTTTCATATATCTCCTTGTTTTTCGCACCCACTTTTCCAGGGGAAGCATCTATTACTAAGTCGACATTTTCGAATAATTCGTTTAAGGTTCCAGCAATTTCATAACCTTTTTTCTTGAAATCTTCTACCCTGGATTCCTCAGTATATACAGGTATCCCCTTTTGAGTTGCTAACATTACAGTGTAATCTGGAGTAAATTTAGTTACTCCAACTAATTCCATATCATCTTGTTTTAAAATCGCGTCAGCAATCCTTTTCCCTATTGTTCCATACCCATTTATAGCAATTTTAACCGTCATTTCTAAGTTCACCTCACATAAGTTTTAGCCTTTCTTCCATATAAATTTTTCACAACTCTTAGCAAGTGCTTCTAAAGCAGGTAAAGGTTCACCAGATAAGAATGTTAAAAGCGCACCACCACCCGTACTCACGTGAACCTTTTCCTTATTATGTTTCACCCCAGCAGCAACCGCCGAAAGATGACCTCCTCCAAATATCACGAAAGCGTTAGATTGCAACGCCGCTTTTGCGAGTTCCTCTGTGCCCTTCCTAAATCGGGGATCTTCCATTACACCAGCGGGGCCTCTCATAACTATTAATTCAGAATCCTTCAATAATTCAGAGTATATCTTTATGGTTTCTGGCCCAATATCTCTTATTAATCCCTTTATGTTTGTTGCTGGTACTGTGGTGACCTCATTGTCAACCAGAGTAACGAAGTCTACGGGTGTTTCAATTGGAGCTCCCTTCAAAAGTATTGCTCTTGCATCTCTAACCAGGTCAATTAAACCCTTGTTTTTGATAACCTCCATGTTTTCTGGTCCAAGATTCACACCTTTCGCTAAAAGGAAGATTTCAGAAAGTAGTCCTGTAAGTAAAATTCTGTCAACCACCCTGTTTTTTGTCAGCGTTTCGATAATTCTAATAGAGTCATCAACCTTCGCGCCACCCAACACAAAAATTTTTGGCCCAACCGTCCCAGACGCTATTCTTTGGAGTGCTTTTACCTCCCTTTCCATTATTCTACCCGTGACTGATGGCAAAACCATGGGGAAGCCTACTAGTGATGGTTGGCTTCTATGCGCTGTTCCAAAAGCATCTAAAATGAAATAATCAAATAACTTGTATAATCTCTGTACAAAGAATGTTTTTGCTTGCTTTTCTGGTTTAGCATTTATGTTTTCCTCTGACATCAACCGAACATTATCCAAGAGAAGTATTTCTCCATTCCCAAGCGATTTTATTGCATCTCTAGCCGCGGGACCTATAACGTCATCAATGAATTTCACATCAACACCCATGATTTCACTCAGTTTCTTTGCGTGGGGCTCCAAACTTATAAAATCGCTTGTACCCGGTCTCCCCTGGTGAGCCATTACTACTACGCTTGCATTATGAACCTCTATTAGCTCTTTCAATGTCTCAGAATGCGCCCTAATTCTTAAGTCATCGAGTATTTGTTTTTTCTCTGGGTCTACAGGGGAGTTGAAGTCGACTCTCACGAGAACTTTTTTATTCTTTAGATCAACATCATCCATTGTCGCGATTTTTGGAACGTACAGAGACAAGAGATACACCTATACAAGATTGTTT
>JAGSHR010000268.1 GCA_029855985.1 Candidatus Njordarchaeota archaeon | reverse complement strand
TTGCAAGTCATTTAAATGGATTGTTATGTTTATTCCCCATTTTCCTCTTTCTTGTATGTAGTTCTGGTGGATGCCTAATGATTTGGAAGCACTAATCACTACTCCGTTCAACGGGTCGAATTCCATAGCTCCCGTGAAGGCTACAGTGTCGTTGAAGTCGTTCACTAGGTTTACATGTATGCTTGTTGGAGTTTCATCCATTATTTCCAATGTCAAGTTAACGCTTTTTTGATTCACTAGTTTAGGTGTGTCCCAATTTGTTTCAATGTCGTTAACGAACAGTTTATTTATGAATGGTTTCGAGGATTCAACGTAGAAAGTGTAGTTGGAGAGAATGCTAGATGACGCGTCTGTTACATTGACTATTAATTTGTGTCTTCCAGGTGCTAATAGTCCAGCAGACAGGTTAAAGTGTAAATACCAGAGTTTCCCGTTTAAAACAGTTACCTCCATCAACGCTGGATTAACTGGAGTGTCGTCGACCAATATGTTAATTGATTTTAGTACGTTGCTGCTTGAAACGTAAGATGTGAAAGTTATGTTTTCGCCCGCTTGAACAATAGAGTTATAATGCTCCTTGAACATGTAAGCTCCTTTGTGTTGTGTAGCAGTTATCTCCATCCTAACTGCTTCTGGGAAGATTATACCAGATAAAAGTGGTGCGTGGATTACTATGGCATAGGTTACGTTTTTCTTTGCTGGGAAAACAATGCTTGTAACATTGGACCCCAATGATGTATATCTTCCTGCTACAATGTGTTCTGGGAATTGCATTGCTATTAGTTCCCCAGTGTCAATTTCGTAAACTTGAAGATAAACTTGTGCTCCAGGGGTTAACCAACTTATTGTTGCGTTGATTAATGATGAATTATTCGCTGTTATGTAATATGTTTTCCATTCTCCAACTTCTCTCCCCCAATTCCAGTCGTAACTACTCGTAATTGCTCCATTAAGTATAGTTGAGTTATCTTTGTTTGGCGCTATTGTATCTAGCTCTTTTAGGAACAATAGTTTCAATTTTACGTTGTTTTTGCCAGTGTTCTTTAACGTTAACTGTATTGAGTCCGTCTGGCTTAGAGTAAACCAACCTCCTAGATCAACATTACTCAATGGGTACAATTCAAATGTGCTGTTTGCGTTTACTATGGTTGCATCATATTCTAGGGTTTCTATACTTGTGTTGGCCTTTATTAGAGTGATAAATGTTCCCGTATCACTTACGTTTACGTTTAGTATCTTTGTCTCGTTTGGGTAAATAAGGGTCTCTATGCTCTTAAGCCTTGTTATTAATTGATAACCGTAATCGACCTTTATTGAACTACTTTCATATACTTTTTTAGCTACACTGTAAATAATTGGAAGCCTCTGTACTCCTCCATCCGATGTTTTTACAATGAGCAGCGCCCAATGGACTCCAAAATTAAGCCCAGTTGTGTCAATGGTCATGTTTAATTTGTCGTGGTCCCCCTTGTATGAAACATGGATATTGTTTGCTTTTTTGACACTGTATTCTTGGGCAAGGATCCTCAGTTTTATTGGTTCGAGGTTGTATGCGTAGAAACCAAACAAAATTTTTCCATTAATGTTGTAGGCGTTGCTGATTTCAACTTCGTGTATGTTTCCGTAACCAGCGAACCTGTTTACTAATTTTAACTCGTTTTCTTCTATGGTCCCGTTACCGTTTGAGTCGATGTACGTCCAAGCCCCAGTATAAACTATTTTAGACTTGAGGTATTCACTGACGGTCATATAAACTGTTAATCTTAGGAAATCAGCTGAGATGTTTACCCCTAAGGCACTTAGATCAAACAAGTAGTACTTGAAGATACCTGAACTTATATTAGCTTTACTTGGGTCAATTGTTAATGCGAACTTTTTGGATTTCACGGAGCTGAGAGTGTAAGCTTTAGCCGAAAGTATTGTATCATTATCACCAATCCAAGAATAGGGCTCTAACATCAAATTCAATGTCGTGTTTTCGTAAAGTAAACCAGCATTAATAATAGGATTAAATGTGTCCAAGTCTATTGTTGAAATATTAGCGATCCCCGATAAATATTTCTCAACTGCATTTCCGTTGGCATACAATATATCCTCAGTTGATGAATTAAGAGCTAACTGTATAGCACGAGTTAAATTCAATTTCCCAGTTCCAGAAATTAACGGATCTAAACAAATATTATCTGTTGACGCCATTAGAATCGATTTTATTATTCCTGGACCCCAGTCCCCAAATGTTTTAATGTAAGCTTGCAAAACACTAGCAGCCGCTCCAGCAATGAATGGTGCTGCTTGGCTTGTTCCACCGAATAGTGCTATCGAGTATGCTCCATTTCCAACGAGGTTAGGCGATGTCACTGAGAATGCGTATGCCCCCACGGCCACCATATCTGGTCCCAAATAGTTTCCTGTCACTGGTCCTCTTGCACTCCACCAAATGATTTGATTGCTTAAACCCTCCGATTCAGTTGTATAGTGGGTTCTCCATACTCCGAGTGTTGATGCTCCTACGTTTATTGCGAGTGGACTGTATGGTTCTACGTTTGCTGTTCCGTAACTTGGCCCACCGTTTCCAACTGATTGAATGAAGAGGGAAGGCTTATAACTTGCGATGTTTGTGATGTTGTAAAGTCTTGCGGTTTCTGGGTCCTTGTAGGCATTGGAGGTTAACTGAGTTCCATTAAGTGATAACGCTGTTTCCACTATTGATATGATGTCCCTACTTATCATGTAATTGCCATATTCGTTCCAGATTCCAGAGTAACCCCAACTGTTACTAATTATGTGTGCCTTGTGTTTTCCAGTATAAACCCAAACTTGCGTTTTTAATTCGCTCATGTTGGTTAAGTCAAAGCCAGCCGCGTAGAGCCATCCTTCAATTATGTTTCCCCAGCTTAGTGCCCTAATTCCCATTATCTTAGATGCAGGTGCTATGCCCATTATAGATATTGTAGTGTTACCTAGTGATTCACTTTGGATAGGGTAAGTTGTATTTCTACCAGCAATATTTGTTGCAACTGATGTTCCGTGCCCTTCGAAGTCGTAGAGGAACCCAACCCAATTTCCGTTAGGATCAATTCCTTTTAGGATGCCGTTGATCTTCACTCCGAATGGTTTAAGGAATTTCGCTATGAATCCCTCTGTGTCCATGAAGGGCACCCCTATGACGCCCAAGGAGTAGTCATAGTAACCATCTTGACCAAAGACGTATTCAACGGTGTTGTTGTTCATTTTTAGGGAGTAAACATCAAATGCGACCAGTGCTTTCTCTGGGTGCAAGGGGTCAATATAGTATGGTCCCTCGAACCTATAGTCTAACCATTCTTCTTTCACGGGGTAACCCATTGTTTGGGCATAGTAGTAAAGTGAGAATGTCAAATCTACCCAAACAGTATCGTAGACGCCGCTGGTATGTGGATCTGTTAAGAGAACGGGAGTTACAAATCCGTAGTACATTATCCCTTTGGGAACCCATTCAACAATGAAACCGAGTTTATATTTTCCGCTTAGAGATGTAATCCCTGTTATGTTGTAATCTTCCCTCAATGTTATGGTGTAGGTTCTACCGAAGAATGGGTCTAAAAACGTGTACGTATTGTTTCTTGTTGGCAGGTAGCTTGTTCCATTAACCGTTATCGCATTTAGAGTATATGGGGTAAGCGCTACGCTGTCTCCGTCCGGTACGAAGCTTTCCACGCCCTCAACAGTAACATTGTATGCCGTGTTTAGGGGTGTTGCTCCAAAATCTACTCCAGTATCTACAACCGCTATTTTTATTCCCGAACCGTTGTAACCGAGATTATTCACCTTTACAGCTCCCATGTTTTGAAGTGCCGTATAATCTAATAATTGACTTACCTTGTTGACTGCCGGTAAACTAGCTTTAAGTATTGGAGCTTTGTTAGAGAATTGAATATCATTCGTGTTTCTCATTTCCGTGATAAAGCTATTGAAAGCAAGTGCTTGGAAACCGTTCAAAGCCACTAAATCCAGAATTCTGTTCTCGCTAATATAGAGGGATACAAGGATTCTAGATGCTCCTATCGGAACAAGCCAATTAATATCCGCAATGTTACCAATATCTCTGACAACGTCCAACCCGTTAATAATCGCGATTAAATTAATTCTCCCTTCACTATCTCTCACCAGTAAATCACGGTCTTCACTTAGAATCCTTAAGGCCTCTTGGATATCCTTTGAGTGGTCCGTAACGGTATTTAAACGATTATTTATTTCACCTAGTTTACCGTCAAGTTGCTGTGGTAAAGGAAAAAGTTGTTTGTTATCTTGCTGTATTATACGCAAATCGGGTGAGAACGCATGAGTATTAGAA
>JAGSHR010000160.1 GCA_029855985.1 Candidatus Njordarchaeota archaeon | reverse complement strand
GTTATGGGCCCGTGGCCTAGTTTGGAGAAGGCGCCCGGCTTCGGACCGGGAGACCCTTCAATGGGGACCGAAATCGCGGGTTCAAATCCCGCCGGGCCCGCCAGAAACAAAAATTGTTTTACAAAATAGATTCTTCTATTGCTTCAGCCATGCTTAGAGTGATTTTGTAGGGGTCTTCGGCTTTCACAATTGCTGACGCGACAAGTATCCCCCTTGCCCCAAGCTCGAATGCTTTTTTAACATCTTCGGGAGTGCTTATTCCAGCACCACATAGGGGTACTACTTTCCCACCTCCCCCTTCCTGTATTGCTTCTACACTCTTTTTTAACAATTCAGGTTTTGCTTTACTCACGCTTATTCCGGTACCTATTAATTCAGGGGGCTCAAATGCCACGAAATTTGGGAGCAACCTCGCGACTTGCTTGCTTTTTTCTGGTGTGTCTGCGCATACGCATGATAATAAACCTAGATCTGCTGTTTTCTTAACTAGAAACTCTATGGATTCCATGTTTAATTGTCTCTCAGAGTGGTTAATCATTAGTCCTGCAACTCCTGCTTCCTTTAGGGCTTCTAAAAGTATGTGTCCGGTATGTGCGCCGGGCTCTATTGGATCTGCGTGCTGTCCAAATATTATTACTTCTTGCACAATGTTTCTCAGCAACCTTATGTCCGATGGTTGGGGGGCGATTATAAAAGTGATGTCTTTGAATGATTGGGCTACATCTTCTATTGCTTCAGTTAACGCTATAGCATTCTCCCCAATAGCTTGAGGGTAAGCTTTGTAGTTAATCAAGAAAATAGGAGGGTTTATCTCTGTTTTAAATTCTTTTTTCTCCATTGTTTCTATAAACATTATAGCACCTCTACATTAAGTGGACAATGAACTTATTTTTTCCCTGCATACCACTTGCCTCAAGTATCCTTATCTTTAAATTCTATGCGTATACCTAATTAATTATGTGACAAATATTAATATTTTCATAACAATCTAATATATTTGAAGCCACTATATTAAGCCACATAATATTGTTGGGGAGGATACACTTGGATAAAGAAAAACAGGTAGAAATAACAAAGGAGGAAAAAGTTGAAGTACCTGAAATCGTAAGTTTACACTTTCAACGAGCGGACAACTTAAAGAAAGTCGTCACAATAAAAACAACTTTAGAAGATTCAATGGAAAGAGTTGTGAAAAAAGCAGCAAAGCTTCTTAACATTAGAGGAGGCCGTATTGGCATAACAGGCGGGGGCGAACCAATTGCTTTCGTGGGAAAAACCGTTGGCGAAGTTTTAAGAGAGTATAACACTGTGTCGTTCCAAATTTCAAGCTCGGACATGTTGGGCTAAACCTAGTAGTTCTCTAAAAGATTTTTCTCTGATAATGATTGAAATGTTTCAGGTTTTAATTCCTCAAACGATTTTTGATACTGTAAGGGATTCTGTTATAAATGAAGAAAAAGAAACGGGGTTTTTTCTAATCGGGTATAAAAATCCAGTATTAAGCGAGATAATAGTCTTAGATATTATAGAATACGATTACGT
>JAGSHR010000132.1 GCA_029855985.1 Candidatus Njordarchaeota archaeon | reverse complement strand
CTTACCATAGAATACCTCAGCCATAATTGACACCACACAATTGCCTACACTTGAAAAATAATTTATCCTCTATTTAACTATATAAAGAATAAAGTGAGTCGAGTATCAAATTGACACATGGAAAGGTGAATCATTTAATTTTGTGTTGATTTCTCATTATCACTATGAAAATGGTCGAGTAATATGGGTTTATCCGAGATCAAAAGGAGGATACTTGTCAAAAACGCTAAAGAAAAGAAAAAAATGGAAATAATGTTTAAAGAGCTCGAAGAGCTCACTAATGAGATCAAAAAAATAAAAAGAGAAGTTGAAAACTTTCAAAAAAGATGGGGAAAATACCTAACAAAGAATCCCGAGATAGCCGACTTACTCATGAGGGAATTGCTGGGTTTAAGCGTGTTAGAACGAGACACGACAATGAAGTTAGAGTTGGATATCCTCGAGCTTGCAAAGAAAAAAAACATAACACTTATATCCGAAGCCGACTTGATAACAGAGCTCCAAGAAAAAAACAAGGGATTGCCAATAACATTAAAAGATGTTGAAAAAGCACTAAACAATCTCAAGAAGAAAAACTTAATCGTGGGAATCATCACAATAAAGGGAATCAAATACGTGCAACTCAAAGACTTTGAGGAGGATATCAAAGTAATCCTAGAGAAGTTTAAGGATAAGGATACCTTGACAATAAGCGATATAGTTAAAGAACTGAAATGGGACATACCGAGAATAGAAAGAGCGCTTGAACGAATGGTTTCGATGGGGCTGGCTGTTCGCGAGGACTACCCACCGAGATACCATTTAGTAAAATTCTAAAAAAATTTAATAACACTTTTATGAAAATGAACTGTAACTAGATTACTATATATTACGAGTTAAATTTGGGCCCGTAGCTTAGTTTGGATAGAGCGCCGGCTTGCGGAGCCGGAGGTCGCGGGTTCGAATCCCGCCGGGCCCGCCAAAACAAATTTTACGGAACGTGAATAGGTATGGAATCCGAAGAGGATAAGGAGCTTGAAGAATTACTTAGGAAGAAAAGGGAAATGCTTCTCAAGAATCTGTCAAAGAAGAAAGAACCTTCATTGGCCCAGGATCGGGCTGATGCTAGTATAAATGTTTATGATTATCTTTCAGAGCCTGCCGCTAAGTATTTGAATAATAAGTTTTCTGAAAGTGCTAAGAAACAAGTAATCGATGCTCTCTTTTTCCTAATTAGGGAGGGGCTCGTTGAGAAACCTATTCCCCTTGAGGCTCTCGCGTATATTGCAAGACGGGTTCTCGGTTTAGAATACAAGATTTATATTGAGGAAGAAAATGAGTTGAAGGAGTTATAGTTGTCAGTCGAGGACCGGTTCTTCATGTTTTTCAGATGTACTCACCGTCATCATCTGCTAATGCATCAAGTTCATTACACTATAAACAGTGTTGCTTTTCCTTTAAAAGTTAAATACTCCTTTTATGGGGCCGAACATACACATAAAGATTTAACGAATGCATGGTGATTCCTCTTGGAGTTCAAATGCCCGCGATGCGGTTCAACCTTAGAAATTAAGAGAATAAGGAACATAGATGAAAAAAGGAGAGAGGTGCAACTCTACTGTTCTAATTGCGATTTAGAGTTCACGCTTGAGATTGAGAAAAAGGAGGTTAAAGAGGATTTATCTCCCAAACTTGGCTTTGATGTCCCTGAAGACACCCCGCTTACATTAAAGAACTTCTTAAAAACCGGTTCTAATGCCTCCTACCAACCTTTCTATCTAAAAGTTGTTTCACCAAAAAAGCCTAAGGAAGGCATCCGTGTAGATGAGCTTGATAAAATTGGTGTACCTGGAGAATTCTTAGATGGCTTAAAAGAGTATTTTAAGAGCAAGGAAATTCACCGCTTATATAAGTTCCAAGAGAACGCTATTCGTGTGATATTGGAGGGAAAGAACACCCTGATAACGGCTCCTACTGGGACGGGAAAAACTGAAAGCTTTGCTATTCCCTCTTTTATAAGAGTTGCAGTAAACAAAGAGAAAGACACAGAACCTCCCTTTGTTTTAATTATATACCCAACAAAAGCACTTGCACGGGACCAGTTAGAAAAGTTAAAGAAACTCTGTTCAATATTTAATCTAACGGTTGACGTTCTAGACGGTGATACTACCCAATATAAAAGAAGAAAGATTAGAGCGAATCCTCCTGATGTGTTGATAACAAATTTTGATATGATTAACTATCATCTTGCTAATAGAACGAAGCTAAGCTATCTCTTCACAAGGGCTCAGATAATCATAATGGATGAGGCTCACGAATATACAGGGGCTTTTGGGACCCATGTTTACTATATCCTCAAAAGACTTAAACGACTATCAAAGAAAAACATACAATTAATAATGTCATCTGCAACAATCCATAACGCTGAAGAGTTTGCATCACTTTTCTTCGATGGCGAATTCACTATCATAAGGGAAGAAGGGAGAAAAACGCCACTCTACACATTATATGTTTATCCATACGATACAACCTTCAGAGTGATAGCTCAAATGGTCGCAGAAGCAATAACTAAGAAGATAAAGACACTCGCTTTCTTAAACACAAGAAAAAACGCTGAATTAACGTTATACGTATTGAATAGACTTTCACGACGTTTTAAGGAGATAATCGACCTCTATGATATCCATCGTGGTGGATTACCAAAAAAAGTTAGAAACGAAATCGAAAACCAGTTCAGAACGGGTAAAAAAATCGCGTTAATCGCGACTCCAACACTCGAGTTAGGGATCGATATAGGAG
>JAGSHR010000142.1 GCA_029855985.1 Candidatus Njordarchaeota archaeon | reverse complement strand
CTCTAAATCAAGCAAGGGAGAACCTTAAGAATTTTATTAGGAATACAAAGCCCGATGTTGTGATTGTTGTTCATAAAACAGGGGTTTATAGGATGATTAAGGAAATATTGAATCAATTAAGAAAAAGGGGGATTATAAAGAATTTCTACTCCTTACCTTTTCCTACGCGGCGTTTCAATGATTATGTAGAAGGATTGTGCAATATTCTTAAAGAGTTAATTAAGCAGGGAATACTGGCAAGATGGTGGTGAGTAACTAATTTTTAGAAAATCTCTTATATTATGAGTATCTCGAGGGATAGTCTATATTCTAAATGAACTATTCGAAACGGTAAATATTTCAGTTCATACTCCTCTACGCACTAGGTTCAAACACGTATAGTGTCTGTTTTAAGTCTCTACCCCATTTATACTTGTAGTCAATCAAATATATTCTCTCCCCATCAGTTGTTAGATCCCCTTCCATTAGGTATCCCTCTGCAAATTTTTTAGCCACAGTAATCACCTTGGGCTTTGGCGTAAAAATATCGTCAATAATGGTTAAATTTCTCTGAGCTAAGAATATTTCTTCTTCGCTATCGCCATCGACATCCAAGAACACGTAGGGATAAGTGTAGGGCTTAAGGTACCAAAGATAATTCTTGGAAAGATTCTTGACAGCGAAAATACTGCTAGACCTAGGATTGTTGAAGAGGAACATGTATATGTCCTCATTTTTCCTAATTAACTTAATGAGGTATGTTCTCGTTAATATATCTAGGTGAGCTAAGAGTGAACCAAAATGGTACTTTTTTATGAATTCGCCTTTACTATTGAATGATAGAATCTCTCTCCTACCAGCCATGAACCATCCTAGATAAGTTGTATAGATGACCTTACTTACTGAGTCAACGGCGATGTCCATTACACGGGTCAATTTCTTGCAGCCTGTGAAGTCAAACAAGTATTTGAGGCAATCGTTCTCTACAGTAAAGACTCTCTTGTATGAGGTGAACACGAATTCTTCTTCGCCGTCGAAGTCAATGTCGATTAGGAAGGCTTCGGTTATACTGTCCTGCAACATAACATCTGGCTGGGGGACTCTAAGGGAGCAAAGTTTCTCGACTCTCAAATCTTTGACCCTGTAGAGCAAAATAGACCTGTCAACTTTTCTGCCCCACACCTCCAACAGAACGTAGAGCTCATCCCCCGAAGCAACCGACCTAACATACCTAACCTTAGCGTTAGAAGGAACATCAAGACTCAAAGTGGTAAACTCGTCGGACTCCAAATCTACAACACCGACAACAAGATTCCTATCATCGACAGTATAAACATAACCGCCATAGACAGGCCTACCCGTTGGGAAAACACCGCCATAATCCTTTGGGAAACGAAATCTGTAAACCTCACGCAACATGAGAACACCCAAAAATATATAAGGGAAAAAATTTTTATAGTATCCTGTCAAACGTTATGGGTAAGTCAACAGATACTCCTACAGGTATACCGAACCACCACGAGATGGAGATATCAATGCTCGCTCTCATGTATTTGCTGTCTAAACCCACCTTCGAATTAATAGTGTCAACAATTAACTTAGCGATACCATACAATACACTACCGATAATCGAACTAATAACCCAACTAGCAATACCACTATCTAATTCCATTTCTTTTATCATCTCATTAAAGGCTTTCCTAAGCGCGTTGAGAGTGGATAATGTTGCTAGTGAGGAGAAGATTAATTGAGCTATCTCCTTTATAACATATTCTGGCTGCCTTAGCCAACGATATGCTATCTCCAACACAATAACTATAAAATTATAAAATGCCCCCTCCCATGATCCTTCAAGTCTTGTATTGGTAGTCAATGAGTATCCTGTTAGGAAGTTTATGGATCCTGCTAGTGCTGCTTTTAATCCTGTTTTTATATTACTGACTATGGCTGATAGTGAGAAAGATCCTGTCATGAAGTATGCTCCTAGTAAGGAGGATAATGCCGTTGAAACAGCTCCCCTTATTATGTCCCATATAGCTCCCAGCCAACTTGCTAGTTTGCCCAATAAGTAGTCTAAAACAAAGTTTATGAAAAAGCTATCTATAGCTCCAAATAAACCGTTGAAATCAAAACCTCTTAGGGGATCGCTCAAGAAGTTTAATATTATTAGTGCGGAGCCAATGGTTAAAATTGATAGTGTTGTCATCTTTATTGCTATCTCAAGTTGTGATAGGGGCTGTTTGGGGTTGGTGACTAAATCTAAGTCATTTAACAATTGTACTGAGATTTTCATCATTTTTTGGTAATTTCCTCTGTGGTAGTACATGCTGGCAGTTATTGCTTCCCATGACACTTTAGCGTCTATTGCACCCTTGAATCCATATACATTATTTCCCACAAGTTTTGCTATTCCATCAGAATAACACATAGCTAGGTAGACTCTTCTAGCAGGAACCTTGTTTATAATGGAGAGAATCTTGTCTTTGTTCTCTAATTGGGGGAACCATGACCAACGATTATTAGATCACTGTAAGCTCTCCATGCGAATAAATAATAGCTAATGGAATCATAATCGACAACTATGCTGTAGGAAAATTCTCCCCTTATACCGCTAACAACTGTTTCAATTGCTTTTCCATCATCGAGTTTAATGATCACTGGTGACAGCACTGGTTTTGACAAGGGAACGACAACAGACATTGAGAAAACGAGCAAAACAAAAAATGTTGAAGTGCCCTTTAAATGGGGCTTCAATGAGAACACCTAAAAAAGGAATTGGTTTAAAAAATATTAATTATAATTATCTTTAAAAAAAATTTAATCTTATTCGCGATAAAGTTAAGTACTCCACTTAAAAAATTTTTTAATAAAGAATTCGAAAAAATTTATTACAAAAATATGAGTGATATCATTGAATAAAGATATTATTGTTTTTGTCCATTTATGCGGTTCGTTAGCATCTTTGTTTTTGTTGCGAGGCGATGTATTTG
>JAGSHR010000197.1 GCA_029855985.1 Candidatus Njordarchaeota archaeon | reverse complement strand
TATTCCCTTAGCATCGATATGAACAGAATTACTAAGCTCATCGAGGTTGCAAATATTATCCCAATAGCTACATCGAATTTTTCTCTCTCACCGTCTCCAGCAAGCAACGATATGGTTATTGCAGCAACCACGCCTACAGCTATCGTAACTATAATCGGGTTTAACCAAGGAACAAAGTATAATTGGATGAGTAACCCTAGTGCTGCCCCAGCCCAAACTGCGTGTGCTATTGTTGAAGCAATAAACGTTAGCCCTCTGAAGACCGTGAAGGATCCCATTGTAGCCGTTATAAAAGATATTAAAATGGCCGCTATAAGGGCTCTTATGAAAAAGGGTGAATATAATACCAATAACACGTCAGGCATGTTTATCACCTATTAATGCGATGCATTGATCTTCTCTCCATATCACCTTAACTTTCCTTCCGTAGACTTTTTCTAGAATTGATTCTTTGAGCACATCATCGGGCTCCCCAAAAGCTACAACTCTCCTGTTTAACAAGAGAATGTAATCTGTTAATTCGTACACCTCGTTTATGTCATGTGTAACATAGAGTATTGTGACACCTTTGCTTGATATTTTTTTCAATGCATCTAGAATTGTCTCTTCGCTTGCTATATCGACGCCCGATAGGGCCTCATCTAGCAGTAAAATTTTCGGGTTTATGCTTAAGGCTCTCGCTATTAGGGTTCTCTGTTGTTGTCCTCCTGATAGTTGTGAGTACCTTTTATAGCGAAGATCCCACATATCCACGATTTCTAGGGATTCTCTTATAATCTTGTAGTCTCTTTTAGTTAGTAGAGAGAAGGAACCTTTAATTGATTTCCTGCCCATAGCAACAACGTCAATGACTCTAATTGGGATGGTTTTAACTACGCTGTCTTTTTGAGGAACATAACCTATGATTCTTCGAATTTTGTCTATGTTTTGCTTAAGTTCTTTCCCAAAAACCCTAATTGACCCTTTATAGTAGGGCACTAGACCAACGATTGTTTTTAATAGTGTTGTTTTCCCTGCCCCGTTTGGACCGATTATTGTTAGAAATTTACCTTCTTCGAGTTTAAAGCTAATATCCTCCAACACAACATTGCCATCTAGATTAACGTAAACATTGCTTAAATTTAACGCGTATTTTTCATGATTATTCATTCTCACTCAACCTCCTCCATCTCCAATCTCCTATACTTGAAGATTATGTATGCTTCAGCTACAACTATCAAGGAGAGGACTCCAATAATGAACCAGTAGAGAAAATCACTTATCTCTCCTCCCGTTACTGAGGATTTTACATTAACTGAAACACTAATTATGGAGGAAACATCAAATTGGATTAGATCCTTGTACTTAGAGAAACCAAAACTCGAGAATGTCGCCACATATGCTACTGGGACACCTGTTTCTTGAGACAGTTGTTCAGCGAGTTCGCCGACTCGTGATCCTTTTGCTTCAAGAGGGGCCACTATGAGGTTTAGTTCGCCTTTCTTTAGTTTTGCTTCTATCTCTGCTATTCTGCTTGCGCTAGGGTAAGCTCCAGACTCTGTTAGAACTATGTCTCCTACTTTTATGCCCGTGAAGTTAACCACATAGTAAACACCAGGAACCATTAAAAGCGCGTTTATCCTGCTTACATCGATAAACTTTGTTAAGTTCGATAATTGGGACTTTAGGGAAAAAATTGAGTTTTGAAATTCTTCTAAGTTTGTTTCTAGTGTGTATTCGTATTGGGGATATCTGCTTTTAAGATAGTCTGTTAGGGCTTTTGCTATGGCTAAACCATTGTTAGGGTAAAGCCACGATCCATGGAAATTTGTCTTGATTGTGAGTACACTATGGTATTCCCATCCGTACTTAGAGTAGTTAGTAACGCTTAGATATGGGATTGCTTTGAGTTGGTCATTTGTTATTATGGATTTTTCCAATTGGAATTGATCTGGGTCGATTAGAACTATTAATTTGGATTCCTCAAGTTTTGAAACTAGGTCAGGAGTAAGTGAGAAGCTGTGAGGGTCCGTTCCAGGTGGCAGTATCACTACTGTTTCAAATAAGTCACCAACTATTTCCTTAACTATCAAGTTGACGGGTTCATTAATAACTGCGATTACATCCTTGTCTCCTTGCATTGGTTTGAGGCTTTCCTTTGCAGTTAGTAATTGTGGTGATGTTGCAATTAAAAGTATACCTAAGAGGAATACAACTTTAACGATAGCATTCCTCATTCTTGTTCACCATGTTAATAAGAATTTTCTCAAAAATTATTAATTATTATGAAGAAAACTATTAAAACTTAATATCAATTAAAAGAATAATAGATTTAAAATCTGTGTTAGACTGGAGAGAAAGGGCGTGATGCGTTTTCATATGTATTTCACACACAATATATATACTCTTTATAAGGTAGTGTTTTATATAATCGGGAGTATATAGAACAACCTTTACACTTTATAATGTTAAATAACTTTTCCTATTATAGTTCGTTACTTGATGCATTTAGTATTACGAAAACAATATATCTGATTTACCACTAAGAACGGTCAGTCCTATGATAGCTTTCCTAACGCAGTTAACGGTAACTTTATCTGGGATCCTCTTACTTTATCTACTTTATAGAGCATACGAGGTTTACCACCCTCTTTCAATCAAACTGTTTTTAGTGGGATTAACAATATCTATCCTAGCCTTTTTCCTTGATTTAATTGCAAGATTAATCGGTCAAATTGATTTCGCTATCTATTTCTTTAAAATCTACGGTTTCTTGGCAATTACCGCTTATGTTTTCTATTTTGCGTACATAGAGTTCAGTTTTGGAAACATGCCTCGCTTGAGGTTCTACATTAGTGTTTTTGTTATTGGTATTGCGGCTGTAATTAGGGTAATTAGCTCCATTGATGTTCAACTCGAGGAGGGCTTCATTACTAGGAGCGGCTTCTATTATATTGCGAGTGGTATAGATATTGCTACATTCTTCACGGTATTCATACCAATTTGGTTTTTAACCGAATTATTGATACTTTCTCTTAAGCAATATCGTTTGTCCACAAAAGAGAGGAATAAGAAGTATTTGGAAGCCTTAAGCGTCATTATCTCCATAAGCGTCTTTTCAACTTTAGTGGTATATGGTTTATATAACCTAGGTTTTATTGGCGTTCATCTTAAATCTATTGTTATTAATTTGGCAAATTTAATCGCTATCATTGGCTTGATAATAGCTAACTACAAGATACCTACCCTAACTTTTATTGCAAGCCAAAGGACCTATGGGTTATTCATATTTAAGGAAAGCGGTTTACTTGTGTCGCAATTTGGAAATGAGGGGCTAATCTCCAAGTATGTTAATTTCCTAGGGGGTATCGTGTCGGCACTATATATTGCTACAGACAAAGTCATGAATATAGGAGACCTAAGGTTAATTGAGCTCAAAGATAAAAAGATCTTGACTAGGGTTTTTCGTGACATTATAATTACAATGCTAGTTGATGAACCTGTTTCGATACATGTATCGGTTCTCGATAATATAATGGGGGAGTTGGCCACGATGGATATACCAGATATCATTACGGATGATGTTACTAAAGACATCAACAAACGAGTATCCAAGTACCTCGACCCACTATTCCCATAAGCTAAGGATTTGCCCCATGTTTCTTGGCGTACTCACATATCGCCCTAATTGGGCACTCACCACATCTAGGTTTTCTAGCAGTACAGTAAACTCTACCATGCGCAATTAGGTACCTATGAACTAAATCATAGTCTAAACCCTCGAAAATGTCCATAAGTTTTTTTCTTATTTCCTCGTAAGTTGCTTTTTCCCCGACAATCCCGAGTCTCTTTACTATTCTGTTAATGTGAGTGTCTATCCCGAATGTTTTGTGATTGTGTATTGCTAAGAAAACGTCAGCTGTTTTTGAACCGATGCCTGGGATCTTCATTAACTCCTTGCGAGCTTCCTCGGTGTCTTTGTTTAATATTTTTTCTAAATCCAAACCATCCACTATTAAGCGAGCTAATTCTTTTATTCTTTTTGCTTTTTGTTTGTGCAAACCGGCTGATTTTATAATTTGAGCTATCCTTTCCACGCTCTCATTAGCTAGTTTTTTGGGATCTATCCCAACTTCTCTTTTGAGGTTTTCTAGTGCTCTCTTAGCATTTACATCATTGGTGTTTTGGCTTAAAATTATTGCCACTAACTTTTCAAACTTACTGCCCCTATTCCTTTCAACAACATAGACTTGATCCTCCAGCTTTATCGCATTTTTAAGCCTCTCAAATATGAACTTACCCAGCTTCGTTTTTTCCTGCTTATTCAATAATCTACGCCTCCAAGGCTGTTGAGATATGTAATCTCGTTTCTTTTATGGGTTCTAATGAAATATTCGCGTGTGGGCAATACAATTTTTTGATTTTTTGAGAATATTGAAATTAATTATAGTGTTTATAACGCAACGGAACTCAAATTGTATAACCACCCAATTTCCTTAATATAGGCTTAAGGTTAACTTTCCCCAGTTAATTAAGAATAATCCTAATTTAATTATAGAGCATTGTACGCGTTATATTCACAAGTGCACCGCCAAGCTCAACTGTTGGTTCGATAACTTCGTTTTCAACGTAATTGTTCCACCCCATAAAAATAATTTTTTCTGTTCCAAGTTTTTCCTTTATCATGTTCGTTATGATGCGGTACCTTAGTATGGTTTCTTCGCGGTTTCCTGTATATTTGGCGGTAACTAGAGGTATAAAATCTACACCAAGTGTGCTAGATAAATTGTAGACACTCTCTACTTTCTTTGAGTAATCATCTGCATCCAAAAACTTATCTGGCGAAAAAGCAATACTGATTTTTTGATCGCTACATTCCTTTAATAAGGCTACAGCGAAGTCATAGTTTTCTACTATGAACACTGTTACGATATTAGGAAAACGAGATAACTTTGAAACGAAATCCTTAATCGCTAGCCATAATTCAGAGTTATTTGATACATTTTGAGAAACCTCATCTAGCCCAGTTATAAAAACGGGGTAACTCTCGTTTATCCTCAAGTAGGATTGTTTTATCATCATACTACTTAGTTGCAGCTCTATGTCCATTGTTGTTATGGATTCTAAGAGATTCTTTATATCTAATATAGTGAAATTATTTTTCTCCTTTGATGTGTCCTCGAAGAGTTTTTTTACGTTGAAACTTAGGGCAAAATTCAAGTTATTCTCGAGGGCAATTTTAGAAACAAGCTCCGTGATGAATTGGAACTGAACATTTATGGGGCTAAAATCGAATATTATGGCGTTCCCCCCGATTTCTTTTATTTGTTTGAAGTCTTCTTCAATGTATTTCCATGTGGAATCATAGTATCCTTCGATCGGTGTCAGAACTGTTTTCTCCCAATAACCCGCCTTTATCGTAGGGTCGTGAGTAGGGTTTATAAACCAGGTATAATAGAATGCGATAACTCTTTCGCTCGTATTCGCGCTTGGAATAGGAGTATAACTTAGCACCCCCACCAAGATAGATATGATTATAATGAACGTTGCAACTTTTTTCAGAGTCAGTTTCTTCAAGATGTGTATAATTTTTATTACTGGTTTGGGTGTCCCCCTATGTGTGTTGAGTGATTTTTGGAGTTCTTTTATCTCTGTGTTTAAGATTGTTATTAAAACTAGTAGGATATAGATTATGAGTAGGTATGAAACGGCTGTAAAAACAATTTTAATTGGTGTGTTAACTCCTAGCGGTGAGACGTGAAAGTACAGGTACCAACTTAATTCTGAGTTTACAGATTTGGCAACATCGTATGGTATAAATAGCGAGAACCTACAAGCATACAACGCAGATGCAACCGTGAACGAATATGAAGCCTTTCTCAATCGTTTTAAGACATTCTCTTTATTATTTGCTGTTAGGTAATACATGTAAAGAAACACGAACGCATACAAAAAGTATTGCTCATTGGCCACCTTATTTAGCAGAACAAAAACTGTGAAAACAATAGCTATCCCCCTATTTAAGGTATTAATTTCGGATTTTTTTTCAATGATCCACCTAATGATAATATATGTTAACAAGAATAGTACCGTCAACGTGAAGGCGGTTAACACTATACTTCCAACAGCATCAACTGAAGAGCTTAACAATTTAAACGCGTTCTCGTCAAATATAATTGATGGGTAAAATAAAGCAATGAATCTCACGCCAACATACTTTAGGAAGAAATATGATAACGCTGTGACACTGAAACCTTGAAGTGGCCTTTTCAAGTGAATCAAAAGTACTTGTTTTAAGAGACCATTAAAGTTATCGAACGCAAAGGGTACAAAAATTAAAGCGCTCGTCAACACAAAAGCTAGAATATATCTTGCGAACCTCCTCTTGTCCTTATTTTTAAGGACATAAATTAGGATTAGGGGAAACACAAAGGCTGCTGTCTGTTTAAATCCAATGGATAAAGCATAGAAAACCCCAGCTTTTACGACGCTTTTTTCCTCTAAGTAGTAAAGTGAGAGTATCATTAACGCAAGAACAATTGAATCAAACATTCCCCAAACTGAACTAATCAGTATTACAAATGGATTGAACAGAATAAATTTTTCCATTCGGTTTGCAGTACTACCACTCTTAATTTTCTCTAAGTACAATCTAGATGCATGTGCGAGGAGTAGATCCCCTAGTGCCATAGGAAGCTTTATAAAGAAGCGCTCCAATAAGGGGTTTCCACATTGAAATATCACACAGGGAGAATAGAAAATGATTAGCATAACAAACGGGAGAGGGGGGTAAGCATACCAGTTCTGCGTGTAGGGGGCAAGAGGCAAGTATATCCACGGTGGATCCTCAATTGCCACATCATACGGCGTCATTCCGCTCATATACCAATCTCTCACCACTCTTGTGAACACATACGTATCCCAATAATCACCAAATAATGCTAAAAGCGGAATTCTAATAATGAAAGCCATGAGATATATTAATTGGCGCTTTGATATTCCAAGTCTAAGCTGATTCATTATTATTGGCAAACCGATCCCCTTATTACCCACAAAATCATT
>JAGSHR010000077.1 GCA_029855985.1 Candidatus Njordarchaeota archaeon | reverse complement strand
GTATAGGAAAATTGGATTAAAAATTTATCGTCTCCTTGTTTCTAATTTTTTTAATACCTTATAGTTAAATTTTTATTTTCATTTATCTTTTTATTTTTTTAAAAGGAACAGTGAAACTTTTCGTGTAATTGTGAACAAATCTGAATCTTAGATAAAGGTGTTAAAATGCCTAGAAAGTCTACTAAACAAAAGCAGAAAGCAGAAACAAAAGAAGAAACAGATAATGAGAAAGATAGTGAAAAAAAAGATGAAAAGCAAGAAAAACCAATCGATGAGGCTGCTTGGAAACAAAAGGTGCTAAAGGAGCTAACAAGTTTGCCAGGTATCGGAAAAACTATAGCCGCAAAACTCTTCAATTCGGGTTATACAACATTAAAACTAATTGCAGTAACACCCCCTAGGGTTTTGTCCTCGGAAATCGGAATCGGTGAAAAAACCGCAGAAAGTGTTGTTCAAGCTGCTCGACAACTAATAGGTTTAGAGTTCTCAACCGCGCTAGACTTTATGAAATATAGAAAGGATGTTAAGCATATAACAACAGGTTCAAGGAACTTAGATGAATTATTGGGAGGGGGGATAGAAACACAGGGTATAACGGAGTTTTACGGAGAGTACCGAGCTGGGAAAACCCAGATATGTCACACAACGGCAGTTACTGTTCAATTACCGGAGGAAGAAGGTGGTCTAGAAGGTAAAGCGCTTTATATCGACACGGAGGGAACCTTTAGACCAGAGAGAATTCTTCCTATCGCAAAGAGATTCGGTATCGACCCAGATAAAGCTTTAGAAAATATAATAATTTCTCGAGTCTTCTCTTCAGATCATCAAATAGAGATAGTTAGAAAAGCCAAGAAAATGATTCCGTTAGAGAACATAAAACTCTTGATCGTAGATTCACTAACAAATCACTTCAGAGCGGAATATGTAGGAATTGACACTCTAGCATCTAGACAGCAGAAATTAAATATACACCTACATGACTTAATGCGTATAGCATACGCATTTAATATCGCAGTGATAGTTACAAACCAAGTTGTTACAAATCCTGGGATATTCTTTGGGAACCCAACACATGCAATTGGTGGACACATAGTTGCTCATAATATCACAACGAGAATCTATCTCAGAAAAGGAAAAGGAAACAAAAGAATAGCAAGATTAGAGGATAGTCCATACCTACCTGAAAACGAAGCAATCTTTGAGATAACCGATGAGGGGGTTAGTGACCCAAGTGGTGGAGAAGATTAAATTTAAATTAAATAATATTCCTTTATGAGAAATCAATAGTCGAAGGAGGTTAACACATTGACTCACGGTTCGTTAGATAAAGCTGGTAAAGTTAGGAGAGCAACGCTCGAAAATCTTAGGGCATTGGGTATAACCCCAAAACAAAGAAAATCGCCATCCCCAAGACTTAGAATTAGAGAGAACTATGACAAGAGAGTTAGAAGAGGATTAAGAGCTGGGCAACCAAGAAGGCGAAGAAGATAAACATTGGAAGATTTAAATTTTTATTTTGTCCATTTCCAAATTAAAACACTGTTTCTCCTTGTAACATTTCTACATCTTTTTGACCGATCTAATGTTATGTTTCAAGTGGGGCTCAAAAATTGCAAGACATAAAGCAAGAGTATCTTAGGGAATTAGTTGAATTAATAATATCAAAACCAGATTTAACTAGAGAGGAGCTGGATAAACTAAAGAGGGAACTAGCAAGAAAATACCGTCTCAAAAAGTATCCAAGAAACTCGGACATTATAAATGCGTTGCCTAAAGAGTACCGGGAAAAATTAAGAGAGAAACTTAAATTAAAACCTGTAAGAACGATATCAGGAGTAGCAGTAATTGCAGTTATGACGAAACCGCTACCCTGCCCGGGTCAATGCATTTATTGTCCAGGTGGTATAGATGCACCAACGCCTACGCCTAAAGCTTATACTGGGCATGAACCTGCTGCAAGGCGAGCTGCACAATATAACTATGATCCATTCTTGCAAGTAAAAAACAGAATAAAGCAGCTTGAGCAGATCGGGCATAAACCGGAAAAAATAGAAATTATAGTTATGGGCGGAACATTCATAGCAGCTCCTAAAGTGTACCGAGATTACTTCATAAAGGGGATATATGAGGGCATTCTAGGGGAGAGGTATCCGGAGAAGACTCTTGAGGAACTGCAATCAATGCTAGAAGTCTCTCAATATAGGATGGTTGGTCTAACAATTGAGACTAGACCAGACTTTTGCTACGAACGCCATGTAGATGAGATGTTAAGATATGGTGCCACAAGAATAGAGATAGGAGTTCAATCGACAAATGACGAGATATTAAAGTTTGTCAAAAGAGGTCATGGAACAAAAGAGGTGAAAAAAGCATTTAGAATTGCGAAAGATTCAGCATTCAAGATAGTTGCCCATATGATGCCTAATCTTCCAACTTCCACTCCAGAAGAAGATCTAAAATCGCTATTAACACTAATAGAAGATCCCGACTATCGACCTGATATGCTAAAAATATATCCCACTGCAATAATCGAGGGAACAGAACTCTACAAAATGTGGTTAAGAGGAGAATACGAACCATATCCTGAGGACAAACTAATAGATGTTATTGCAAGATTTAAGAAGAGAATACCTCCATGGATACGAATCCAAAGAGTTCAAAGAGACATACCCCTCTATAAGGTTGAAAGCGGATACAAAGTCGGGAACCTAAGGCAGATAGTACTAGATTACATGGAGAAAAACAATTGGAAATGTCGATGTATACGATGCAGAGAAGTCGGTCATGTAGAGAGTAAAAAAGGAATTTCTCCAAACCCAAAGGACATAAAACTTGTTGTAAGAAAATACGAAGCATCGCAAGGAGAGGAAATATTCATATCATATGAAGACGTAAAAAGAGACATATTAATTGGATTCCTAAGATTAAGAAAACCGTCAGAAAAGGCTCACCGACCAGAAATAGATCAACACACTATGTTAATTAGGGAACTACACGTTTACGGTGGACTTGCACCATTACACAAAAAAGTAGAAACCGTTTGGCAACACAGAGGATATGGATCAAAACTGTTAAACACAGCAGAAAGAATATCTGTTGAGGAATATGATGCAAAAAAGATATTAGTAATATCCGGGATAGGAGTGAGAGAATACTATAAAAAACACGGCTATAAGAGAGTAGGTCCATACATGGGGAAAACTCTAAATTAACACAATAAACGTCAAAAAGAAAACAGATAGGAAAATGATTTTTAAGTTATTTATTATACAGTTCCGCAACTGGTCGGCCCGCGGGGAGTCGAACCCCGGACCTTCCGGTTTCTGCCATAGGGCTGTTTGAGCGCCCTCTGATGAACCGGGTGTACTGACACCCGGTCTACAGCCGGACGCTCTTCCACAACTGAGCTACGGGCCGCGTGTTCTCTAGGCTAAATTATGTATTATGTGTTTTGTTTTTAATTTTTTCGTTTGGTGTTTCTGTCTATGGTGCGGGGGGAGGGATTCGAACCCTCGTAGGCCTACGCCACCGGATCTTAAGTCTGGCCTAGCCCAAGTGTCTGGCTATGGGCTAACCGGCCCCTTTGACCTCTCGGGAACCCCCGCTTTCAATATTTTATTTCTAATGGGTTCGCTTTTTAATTTTTATTTCTTTTTGTTTTTAATTTTTTGTATTTGAGACTGGTGGTATATATGACTGTTGTAATCGCTGTTGGTGTTCCAGGCGTTGGTAAAACAAGTGTTATTAATGCCGCAATTGAAAAAGCGCCTTCTAGGGGTTTGCATGTAGAGGTAGTGAATTTTGGAGACATAATGGTTAAAACTGCAGCTAAGTTAGGGTTAATTGAGAGTGAAGCTGATAGAGATAAGATGAGGAAACTTCCTTTAAATGAGCAAATCAAACTGCAAATTGATGCGGCAAACTATATCTATAAGCTTGCTGAAGAAAGTAAAGGTGTAGTGGTGGTTGATACTCATGTGTTTATAAAGACCCCTGCAGCGTACTTGCCTGGTATACCTAAATACATTTTAGATGCGTTGAAACCAAGGGGTATAATTGTCATCACTGCGGATCCAGAGAATGTGGTTGCAAGGAGGCAAAAGGATAAAGATGTAAGAGAGAGGGATGCCGAAGAGATAAAATCGATAGATATGCATCAACAGATAACCCTTTTTGGGGCTTCAGCGGTGTCTATTTACTCGGGTGCCAATTTAACTATAATAGAGAACAAAGAAGGTAAATTAGAGGAAGCTGCTGAGATGTTTTTAAACGCATTAGTAGAATTTGCAAAAATATAAAAACTCATAATCTTTTATTAACTTTCACAATTTCATTTGCAACGAATAACTATACGTTAAGGTGTCAGAATGTTTGGGGATCTCGTCAATATTGTTAGGTCATCATTTGGGTCACCACCGGGGGCGTATTGGTTTTTAGCTATTGTATCAATTTTGGCGTCTTCTTTGTACTTCATAGCTCAAGTTTATCTTGTTGATAGGAGGAAAGTGAGGATATACTCAGAGAGAATTAAGAAGTGGCAAGAGAAGAGAAAAAAAGCTATGAAAACTAAAAGCAAGAGATTAATGATGGAGGTCCAGAAAGAAACAGAAATTATTACTAAGATGCAAGGTGAAATGGCCAAGGAACAGATGAAACCACTTATGATATTCATCATACCCTTCTTATTATTATTCTCGTTTATAAATGAGGTTTACGGCGTAGAACCAATAATGCAATTGCCATTTGCTTTACCTATAGTTGGAGCTACCACTAATGCAGTTTGGTTTTATATACTTTTCAACCTTATTGTTTCTAGTATGTTGAACACAATTTTAAAAATATATGAAGCATACAAGAGGTTAAAGTAAAGGTGATCAATATGCCTAGGCCAAGTCAAAGAAGTAGATCAAAGAGAAGGGTTTATGTTAGGATACCAAGTGGAAAGACTGTCATAAGGTATGAGAAAAGACACAAGAAGTTTTATAGGTGCGCAATATGTGGGAAGCCCTTAGCTGGAGTTCCTAGGGAACCCAGTAAGGTCCCAAAGAATCAAAGAAGGCCTGAGAGGGCTTACGGAGGTTATATCTGCGCGGAATGTCTAAGAAGAGAATTAACAATTGAGATTATTGACAGCTTTTCAAAGGGTTTATAATTGATAATCGCAGTTTCAGGACCACATGGTTCGGGTAAGTCTACAATTGCGAAAGCATTAGCTGAGTACTTTAATCTAAGATATATTTCAGCGGGAGAACTCTTTAGGGCAATGGCGAAAGAGAAAGGTATGAGTATCGTTGAGTTTACAGAGTATGTGAATAATAACCCAGATATCGATAAGGAAATCGATAAGAGAACTGAACTTGAAGCAGCCAAAGGTAATGTGGTTATCGATGCGCAATTAGGATACTGGTTTGCAAGGAAATATAATCCTTTATCGATACTAGTCATAGCAAAATTAGAGGATAGAGCAAAAAGAGTGAGTGAAAGAGAGGGTATTAGTTACGAAGAGGCCCTTAGGGAATTAAAAATAAGAGATGAAAACGAAAAAGAGAGATTCAAAAAATTATATAATATTGATTTATGGGACATCTATGATTTCCACTTTATAATCAATACATCGAAAATTTCAAAAGAGAAATCAATTGAAATAGTAAAAGAAGTATGTAAAAAATTTTTTGAGGGATGAGAAATGGTCAAGCTAATCGATATAGGGAGAATTGTTGTTATAATACAAGGGAGAAGAGCTGGCAGGAAAGCTGTTGTAGTTGACATTGTTGATGAAAACTTTGTCATAGTAACTGGTCCCAAGACAATTAATGGTGTTAAAAGGAGAAGAATGAACGTTGATCACATAATACCAATCAATATGAAAATTGATATTGAGAGAGGCGCGGATGACGAAGCGGTTTTAGAGAAATTAAAGGAGAGAGACTTGGAAAAATTTATGGCTGAACCTGTGAGGATTCAAGTCCACAGAATATAGG
>JAGSHR010000041.1 GCA_029855985.1 Candidatus Njordarchaeota archaeon | reverse complement strand
TTGAGCGTTCATTTGCATTGTAAATGGTGGGTATTATTTCTTGGATTGCTTTGAAATAGTGTTTTGAGGCTAGTCCTTCTATTCCTAATAACTCGTTGATGGTTGATGTTTTTTCGATTTTTTCGAGTGTCTCTCTGATTTTTGTGGATAATTCTTTTAGGTTTTTCTTTAGTGTGGCTCTGTATTTTCTAAATATGAGGTTTGATTGGCTCTGTATTTTTGCTTCTATTAGTTTTTTGGCAATATTTAGTTTGGCTTCTTGTTCAGCGATGTTTAGTTTGATTAATCCCTTTAGAGCTTTTCTGTCCACGTATTTTGAATCATTTCCGATCATCAATGCGGGATCTCCAGTCGCGTTAACTTTCATGAGTGTTATATTGAATTTTTCGAGCAAATTGATTGCTTTCCACGTTAAGTTTATGTTCCCGTACACTACGATTATTTTTGTTCTTCTCGCTGGTATTTCAGTGAGTTTTTCTTTTCCTTTATTTAGCACGAATCTCTCCGAGATGCCGCCGAGTTTATGTTCTCTCGTTGTGAATAATTCAAGGTACTCTAGGTCCTCGTTGTAGATGTAGTCATTGTTTTCTGTCAACTGGTTTCCCTTTGTTCAATAATGTTTTAAATGAACCACGGTCTATTGTTTAAGGGGGGCATTGGCGCTATGTTTCTCCCAGCGAAGTAAGCATGTTTGTCCGCAAAATAGGTGGGCATTGATGTTCTTATTAGCCTGTATGGGGAAGCTATGTGTATTCTGGACATGTTAAATGTGTCCTGTGCGACTTCGATGCTTGTTGTTTCCCCCTTGATGGGTGTCCACTTAACCTTTAGCGGTTTCGCTGTACCGACTAGAAAATCGTTTTTCCCTGTAGTTAACAGTATGAGTTCTCTATCATTGAGTTTAATGTATATTCCATTTGGAGGATTTTCCCCGTTCTCCGTTGTAACCCTAAATGGGTTTTCCTTTATTTCCTCAACAAGCACGATATCTGGTAAGTCGTAGCCAGTTTCTTCTAACCCCCTTATGGTATCTGTGATTAACTTTACTTCCTCTCTTGGAATCGGACCGTCTCTTCTAAGGAATATTTTGCTTATGTTCTTCAAGTCACCGCGATGACTTATTATCGACTCTGTGATCACCTTTTGTATATCGAACATGGCTTCCCCGGGCTGTACGAAACCTCCTCCAGTTGATCTTAACATGATGCCATCATTTAAGAAAACCTCAACAGCGGCTCCAACGCTAATAGTCTTCCCACGTTCACTTACCCTCGTGATATCCCAACCGATTTCTAATGCTGCTTCTTCTGTGGAGAGAGTGAATGTTCTGAAACCTGCTTTTGAGTGTACGTTATAGGCTAAGACTGGGTAGAAATGTATAAGCTTTTGGTTCGTAAGGTAACTATCCAATTTCTCCTCCCTAATAAATTGTTCTGGAATACCGTTTGGGATAAAAACTCCCTTTAAATCCAGATACAAATTACCCCAGAGAACGGAATTCTCGGGCAGCAGGGCGATAACAAATGGGTTTTTGATTTGTTCCTCCCTGATTCTCCTAACCAAATCCATGGAAGCATTAATGTAGTCCTTTACTCTATCAACCTGAACAGTGTCCACAATCTCTAATTTAACACCCATTTGAGAGTAATAACCTTTCCAGCACTTCTCAAAACCATTATATTTAACAGTTGTCCCATTCAAGAAATTATCCATTAGAGAGAGGAATTGTTTCTTCTTGTCAACAGGAAATAACAAAAACACGTTAATGAAGCCATTATGGTCAATGGGTAAAAGTGATTCGTTGCAATCAACGAGCGCTTTACCCGGGAACCTTGTTTCATCATTTGCAAATTTATACCTTGGATAACGAACCTTTCCCACATCAACATTCAACACTTTCACACCCTCCTAATTAAACATTAAAAGCAAAGGGCTCATGGGCAAACTCAAACCTCACATCACCCAAGTACAAAGGATCAACAAACTCAATGAACTCACTCAACAACACCCACCGATCGCCCTTCAACCTAAGCC
>JAGSHR010000071.1 GCA_029855985.1 Candidatus Njordarchaeota archaeon | reverse complement strand
GACTTGGATTGGACGCTTTTGGATAACAAGTTTTATCCTTCGATTTACGAGTATATCTTGAGTAAATCTGGCGCGAAGAATGTTTCCATAGATAAGTTGAGAAGCGCATTTTATGATACGTTTAGAAGTTATCTGAGAAATGGGCGATATGTTGAAGCATTTGATTGGGACAAAGTCATGGGGGAAACCCTTGAGAAATTGAATATTGATAGAAAAGTAACCTTCATGGATGCTTTTAAAAATAATTACAAAACTGGGAACGCCAAATTAATCAAGGGAGTTAAGGAGTTTTTACAGTACGCAAAAGAGAAGGGGTTCATAATCGGGATTATAACAAATGGTTTAACAAGGTATCAGGAAGTCTCATTGGAGGAAACTGGGCTTCGGGAACTTGTGCACTTTGTTGTTACAAGCGATGAGGCTGGGACTATTAAACCTTTTGAACCGCCTTTCAAGATTGGTGTTGAGAGAGCAAAGCGATGGGGGGCGCGTGTTTTCATGTTTTTTGGTGACAATTTGTACTTGGATATTGTTGGAGCCTTGCTATTTGGTTTTCAAGGCGTTTTTTGGTACAATGAACGATTCACGTGTGTTGAAGAGAAAACACTGGGTGACTTTAGGGAGGAAGTGATTAAAGCTGGGGAGTATTATGGGATAAAATTAAAGATCGATAGTATTTTCCAGAAAAAATTATATGTTTACGGGGACTATAACTGTCTAAAACAGTACTTTGAGGAAGTGTATGGTTGAAAACTAAGGGATAATCTCTGTGGTATTGTTGTATTTGGGGTAATCAATTTCGTCAACGTCGATAATGCCCTCTTTAATCAAGTTTTCCACTTCACTCTTAACACGTTTTAACTCGTTAATTAAGTGTTTAACAGTATCACACACCATATTAAACCCCTCTTCTCCCCACAGCATTGTCTTATTAGCAAACAAGCAACGACCCCCGCAAATATCCCTAACCTCGCATGTTTCACATGGGCCACTAATCCTTACTTTCCACGGTAACTCCTTCGGATCTGATTTTAATATGTGACCCACTACGTTAAAATCAAACTCTGGGGCAATAGGGCATGCCAGAATTCTACCCGAGGTAGTAATAGCAAAAGCATCTATCCCAGCACCGCACCTCAAGTGCTCCTTTCTGTTGAAAAGAAGTGTGCTCATGATACCTTGAAAAGGCACAATTCCTAGAACTCGCCCCTCCTCTTTCATTGTCTTAACCCAATAGTTAACTAAGCGAGTAATACCGGGGTTATAGCTCTCCTCAACCCACTTCTTAAATCCCTGAAGTCCCCCATATCTAATTGCCGGTGGTGTATCCCATAAAGCATCTAATTGCCAATGCACATGATCGAAACCAGGGTCATCCAATTCAACTAAGTGCTTAACATCCAAAAAGATATCCGTTTTACTGGACACCGCCATTCTTGCGATTAAATCCCCCTTGAAACCATTTTCTCGAACATACTTAATGTTCTCCATAACCCTATCATAAGTTCCCTTCCCTCGATAATAATCGTTAACTTCCCTTCTACCATCAATGGAGACGAGTATTGTATCAAACCTTTCAAGGTACTTTCTCTCCAACTTGTTTAAATGCAAGCCGTTCGTTTGGATGATATACCTATTCGCTGGCACCTCGTCCATAACCCTCTTTAGAAAGTTTATGTTTAATAGGGGTTCCCCGCCATAAAAAGCAATGCTGGGATCGGGATCTTTAGAGATAAACTTCTTAAGCATATCGATAGTAAATGTCACATGAATAGGTTCAATACTTGGTTCCGGTTCGTTCTGACAATACTTACACTTTAGATCACAAACGGTGGTTGTTGCAACAAAGTATAGCATTTTGCTAGCCCCTCTCTATAATGCAATGATGCCCTGTTCAAGTTCGCTACTTGAGACAAAACATTTGACTGAAAAATTATGTGGCATTCCCATCTATAAAAATTATTCTAACATATGCAAGAAGCAGGTGGAAAAACCTAACATGTTTCAACTAAAGCGGAGAAAAGCGGGTGTTCAACCCCTAGAGAACTTGGATATAAACATCCCAATCGTTTGGTGAATGTTTGGGTAGAATCTCTTACCCACTGAGTTAATATAGGGTTTACCCCCAAACTTCACTTGGTGGATATTCACACCAATTTCCTCTTTCAACCTAGATATCTGTAACTCTCCTTCCTCTGGGAAAATAGAACAGGTAGAGTAAGTCACAATAGTGTCCGAATTGATGTTTTCCAGCATGTTGGTGAGTATCTCCCACTGTAATTCTTGGAACCCCTCAACGCGATTAGGAGAGAGCCTAAGTTTTATATCGGGGCTCTCCATGATCATCCCCGAAGAAGTGCACGGAGCGTCAATCAATATTCTATCCACGTCGATGGGAACTCTAAATTTTCTGGCATCAGCTCTAACTGTTTCAACAATTGATACTTCATACTTTTTCAAAAGTTTTCTCATTCTGTTAAGTCTAGATTCGGAAGTATCAACCGCAATGATTTTACCCTGGTTTTCCATTAGAATACTTGAAAGAAGTGTTTTCATTCCCGGTGCAGCGCAAGCATCTAAAATACTTTCCCCTGGTTTTGGGTTTAATGTGTACACGACTGCAACACTGGCTTTACTCATTATGAGTATCTCATTATCATAATAAGGCATAGTTTTGTCTAAGGGTTTTCTAGTTGAAATAACTCTAAGTAAATTCGGTATATCCTTGTCTTCATTGACTTCTACTCCTTCAATTTCAAGTTTCCTAACGACACTCTCGAGTGAAGTTTTCAAAGTGTTAACATACAACCATGTTGGTTGTCTCTCGTTAAGAGATGATAGATAAGCTTCAAGCGATGCAGCATCCATGTAACTTAACAGTTTTCTCACGATCCATTCTTGGAAGCTTGTCTTCAAAGCAATTTCCTTAACAATATCGTTCGGGAACTCTAGTTTAGCTTTGAGTATGGGTTTTAAGAGGATATCTTTCCTCAACTCGTGTGGGTAAATTTTTTGGTAAACAACGCGGTAAATATAGACTCGGATCTGGTTCCTCTTCCTCTCATTAAACCTATCAAATTTTTCCCCATAGATTCCTCTAGCGATTTCATCTATCGTTGGAAGATAGGTTAGCACACCATAAAGTAGAGCTTGAATTCTCCTTCTTTTCCTACCCTTCTCGCGAATAAACTTCCTAGTGTAAATCTTTAAACTGATGTTATCCATCCTTTTAAGGAAGTCCGCCAGATAATTAGCAACTGTTTTCTCAAGCACCATGCCCATCAACTAGAAAAACCAAAATCGCGCGTGTTTAAGTATAAGGGAAAAAAACAATGTTAGAAACTGTTAAAGTAAACGGAACAAAATCCCATGGGTAAACAAACACCCTCAAGTGCACTATTGGCAACACATCCTCCGTAATGACAATGCTCAAATAGACGCTACTCTCATTAAACAAAGTACTTGTATAAGAGGAATTAAGCAAGTTATCGCAGACAACAGTTGTATTGACGAAAACGCTTACATTGAAATCCAACTTGATGGCAAGGAGACCTGTAGAATTAATAACACCCATTAGTCTCGTTAAACTGAATTCTAGACCGATTGGAGTGGAGTTATCATGAGGTGTAATGCTTAGAGAAACATTATTGTACCCATCTCTAACACTGAAAAGGTAACTATCCCAACCAGAAATAACTTGGTAAGACGCGTTGAGAGGGGAATAATAATTCACGGAGTCATTAACAAAGTTAAGGATGGATTCTGGATTTGGGTTCTCAATGACATAAACGCCATTTCCAATATACCTTGAGAACTGACGTTCTAGGCTAGTCACCTTATACCATTTATCGGGGATAACCAAAGTTTTATTCAGAGATGGAGGCGCATCATACCCTGTGTAGTAAGATTCTGTCCAATAGATTGACAACTTTTTTCTTTCAAGCCCCTGAACGTAATCAATAAGAGTCCCAGAGTAATAAATCCTCCCAACAATAGCGTTTAACCAGTAATACATGTTAGACCAACCAATATTGTTAACTGGCGCCACCTTAACATCAACAAGCACGACAATATCAGAACTATTAAAACCAAATCTATCCCTGATGAACCAAAGTTGATTCAAAGCATCTTGACTCGGAACCATGACATGATCATCAATATAAGATAACGAGCCAGTTGAAACAACTAAGAAAACCAAAAAGATTGCTAATATTGGCTTAATCCAACTCTTTTTCCCAAGATAAACTTTTTCAACGAGATCGGGTCGAATTTCGGCAAACTTCTTAATTAAGTAATCTAAACCGTAAGCAGCCATAACACCGAAAGGAAAGAGGTTGGACACACGGTAAGGATGATAAAACAAACCAACAATCAATAAGAAGGATACAAAAGCATACAATGAGTAAATAACGCTTCGACGCTCGTTAAGGCGAGTAGACAAGTAATAAGCTCCAAAAACACCCAAAAATAATATCACTGCACTTTCACGAGAAATAAACATGAATCTCCTCTCAACCCCCATTGTTAACTGTTCAAGGATAATTAAGAGAATACTGTAAATCAAACGGAAATTGACTAGAAAAACAATAATGAATAACACAAGTATCACTATATAATACATAGTATAATCACTAATTTTTTTCTCACCGAAAAAAACATATTGCATTAGGGAGTCTAACAGGATGCCTCCTAGAAGAATTAATGTGCTCCAAATGTGGGAAAAGAACATTAAAGTAAACACAACCGCGAGAATATAACCGAACTTCTTGTTTTTGGTTTCCCTATATTTCAAGTAGTAAAGTAAAACGTAGGGTGAAAAAGCCCAAGCAATCTGATTAGCGATTAAATCTAGGTAAAGCCTATAGTAAAAGAACGACAGAGATGTAAATAAGACAGTGTACATTGCGATTCGTTCGCCCTCGATCTCGTTCATTAGGAGATATAAGCCCGCTACATATAATCCTCCGAAAAACAAGTTGATGGCGATGAGGCCAGTGTAGGGGTTTCCCATCAGAGTAATGAAGATCTTAACGAATATGATTGAGACGATTCTGCCAAATAGAGTTACGATTGAATTTGGAAGTGCGCTTGGGTAATCGAGTAACTCTGACCAGTAAATGTAAAACGGTAGATCATAACCTTGTGGAAATGGGTAAACAATGAAGCGATAGGATAGAGTTATTGCACCTATAGCGAAGGCTATTGGAAATAAGAATTTGGTTTTATTACTGTTCGCGATTCGTTTGTCTCCAGTTCCTTTGATCTTTGGTTTTTCTTTTTTGTTTTTGAACCAGAGATAAAATGTTAAAAGCCAAATGTATATTGTGAAGGTGAACAAGTCCTGTTTGATAACGCCGACAAGTTGATCTAATGCCATGGTTTCAACCTCTCTGGCTTATTCCACTTGTTTCACAATTTAAAAGAAAGGTTTCGTTTTAAATCATTCAGTGGTTTAACTTTTGTGTGGGGGAAAATATAACACATTTATATTTGCTATCAAAACTTACTAATAAGTAGTTGTGGTGAATTAGATTTATCTAACAAAATTAGGTTAATATAATTCAGGTATTGAGAGTGATAGAGAATGACCAGTTGGTGGAGCGGTCCAGGAGCCGGTAGAGGCAGAGGAAGAGGTGGAAAAGGTAGAGGAGGAAAAGGAAGAGGGTACGGAGGATGGGGAT
>JAGSHR010000120.1 GCA_029855985.1 Candidatus Njordarchaeota archaeon | reverse complement strand
GTACCTATTTTAAAACAAAAAATTTTTTATTTAAAAATAATTTTATACAGATTTCACGAATTTTTGCTGTTTCTAAGTCACCATTACCACGCGTTTTCGCTGTTTGCTGATATTCCTTTTGATAATAGTAAACGTGTTGCTTATAATAAAGCTTTGAACGCGATTTATAAGGGAGAGGTTTACCTTTTTATTAAAATATCAAATGTACGCATAATATATGATAATGAAAGGTAACCAATGAATCCTTGGTTTGGCGAGGTCAACATGGCTGATAAATGGAGAATCTTATCTAGGTACATTGATTTGGAGCAGGTTTCTGTTCCAGTATATTACTCTAGTACACCCAGGGGCTCGGTTCCTCTTCTTAAGACTTTGTTCTCCAATGCATGCAGGTTGAACTGTAAGTACTGTCCATTTAGGAGAAATAACACTTTGGAGAGGGGATCGTGGAGTGTTGAGAAGCTTGTACGAGTTACAATGAAGCTCTATAGTGAGGGTCGGATAAGGGGCTTGTTTTTGTCTTCATCCATGTTCTCCGACCCAGATTTCGTGGTTGAAAAGGAAATTGAAGTAATTAATCAACTAAGGGAAAAGGGTTTTAGGGGCTATATTCACGTTAGATTAATGCCTGGCGTTTCAAAATGGTTACTAAAGGAATCACTGGAGTATGCGGACAGGGTTGGCTTGAATCTTGAAGCACCAAGTTGTCCAGTTTTTAAAGAGATTGCCCCCGATAAGGGAGACTATAAGGTTGATATATTGAAGAGATTAGATCTCTTAGCTCGATATTCTAGAGGCTTTAAGGGTCGATCCGTGGACACACAGTTAATATACTGGAGGGAACTTGGTTCCGACTTGGAGTACTTAAAGTTAACAGACATGCTGTATAGATGGGGGCTAAAAAGGGTTTATTATTCTCCATTTAAACCCATAAGGGGAACACCGTTAGACGAAAAGAAACCAGAACAGAAATGGAGGACTCACAGATTATACCAAGCTTCCTTTTTAATAAGGGATTACAGTGTCTCAATTGAATATCTAAAAAATGTTTTAGATGAAAGCGGAAATTTACCCGACGCTGATCCCAAGGAATTGCTCGCAGAGAAATTGATTAGGAAGCCTTTGAAAATCAGGGAAGCGGAGTATAGGGAACTATTGCTGGTACCAGGAATAGGGATTGTAACAGCTAGAAAAATTGTAGAGTTAAGGCGAAAGGGCAAGCTGGACTTGTATAATTTAAGGAAACTTTTGGGAAAACGTAGATTATATAAAATACTCAAGTATGTGGAAATATGAGGAGCCCCTTGGAAATGGTAAATGGAATATCACTATTTATAGTTTGATCAATAAAAGTCCTGAGAACATAATTCCAGTCAAACGAGTATATTGTGGATCTCTAAATGAATTTAAATTTTTTATTTAATTAGTTATTATATTTTAAATTGGTAATATGAAAATCACAAGTTATGATAAAACATAGCCCGATTACGTCGGTGGGTAACAAATGGATCGAAACAACTTTTATAGGTTTCTCCTCTTGGCATTTTACGTTTTTTATGGTTCTATGTTATTCTCGGGTTTAATTCTACCCTCTGATTATTTTATGACTTGGGACGGACCAAGAGACAAGTTAAACACGATACTTGGATTCACAATAGTTAACTTGCTGATCTTAACTATCATTATAGCTGGTGAATACAGGTACAAGAGAAGCATTGAGCGAGATGAAAAAACTCTAACTGTGTTCTTTGGTAGTTTTACTTTACTTTTTGAAGTTCTTAGGGAAGATTATATTCCCACTGTGTACCTATTTGTCCTTACTATTAGCGCGGTGACATTCTTCATTTACCTCCATTTCTATCTCGCGACGATTTTTAATTGGGATATAACCTACATGAGAACACCAGGTGCACCGCCTAGGTGGGACGCAATCATACCAATTGGCCCAATGTTTGCAGTGGTGATAATATCTATGTACAAATTCTACAAGTGGAACAAAAAGGCCGTTAAACTCAAGAAAGAACAGTGAATCTCTTTAATCAAATTATCTCCAAATACCATTTAATTTTGTATACGTCAACAAGCTGAATATGCCCCTTTTCCTCTTTTAGATTTAGAGAAACGATTTGCGGAGAGGAGTTGTTTCAAAATGGGGGAGGATAGATTAGGGTTTTTGGGAATGGGAGAAATACTCGTAGACATGACCCCCATGGGGGTTGGAGATTACACGGACATAAAAGGTTTCTACATAAACTTGGGTGGCGCACCGTTTAATTCAGCGGTAGCCTACAGTAAACTCGGCGGAAAAAGTGGTGTAATAGGTGCAGTTGGAAGCGACGAGTTTGGGAAATACTTGAAAAACGAATTAGATAAATACGGGGTGGACACGAGGGGACTTGTTTTTAAAGAAGGGTTAAGGACATCCCTAGCGTTTATAAAATTGAGGGAAGATGGGGAAAGGGACTTCTTTTTCTACAGGAAACCATGGTCGGTAACCGCGGACACCGAGTTGGCAAAGGATGAATTAAACGCAGAGTTTATCTCTAAAGCTAAGTGGCTTCACATATCTGGTATGGCGTTAAGTCATGAACCTATGCGAGAAACAATATTCGAAGCTATTAGAATAGCGAAGGAAAATAACGTGAAAATATCATTTGATCCAACTATTAGATTGGATGTTTGGAGGAGCACGAAGGAAATGAGGGAGGTCTACAATGAAGTAATTAAGTGGGCTGATATGTACACTTTATCGCTGGATGAGGCACTATATCTCTATGGGAAAGGTAATGTCTCCGAGCTCGCTGATATTATCTTAGGGAATTACCCTAACTTGGAAATATTGTCACTAAGATTGGGTAAAGAAGGAGCGTATTCCTTTGAGAGAAAAGGAGAGCAAACAAAAACAGCATACGAAACAACGATAAAAAACATCAAAATAGTAGACACAACCGGGGCTGGCGACGCATGGAACGCTGCATACATACTAGCACTAAACAAGCACTGGCCGATAGAAAAAAGAGTAAAATTCGCAAATATAGTGGCAACATTAAAATGCAGAGATTATGGAGCAATCAGAGGACTGCCTTCACTAGAAGAAGCATTAAGCTATCTCTAAACTATCATTCGTTTATCAAAAATATAAGGGCCTCTAAATACAAATAAAATAAGAGAGAACGTAAGGTAGGAATACTGTGAACATTTTGGATAGATCGGATAAATTGATAAAAAAGTGAGCATTTTTATTGATAGGGTTATATTTAATACTTTGCGATTTCAAGTTAGTGTGAGAAGATATGGATAATGAGAAAATTGTTATGGGCTGGTTAAGTTTAGCTCTTGAAGATTGGGACGTGGTAAAAAACTTGGATTTTTCAATAAACAAGGGGGCAATCGTTTATCATTTGCAACAATTTGTAGAGAAGATATGTAAGGCTATAATATTAGCATTAGGCTATGAACCACCTAAGACACACACGCCCTCTCGAGAACTAGAATCAATACTTTTAGATATTGAAGAAAAGAAATTGAATATTTCGAGGGAAATAGTAAGGAAGATAGGAATACTTGTGTCGATTGCTAAAACATTTGAGGATGAAAAAACTAGACCTAGAGATGGGGTTAGACACGTGGATTTCATAATTCCACCCAACGAATACTATTCGAGGGAAACCGTGGAAATGTTTTTTAGGGACGCGAAGTTCGTTGCAAAATTAGCTTATGAAATACTGATTAACCTAAGAGCGTGTGAGGAGGATAAATGTGCTAAACTCGGGGAAATCGGAGAGGATCCTTAGGAAGGTAAGCGAAGAGTTAAGTAAAAATAATATAAGTGAAAGATTTACTAGACCTATTTTGGCGTATCTTAAGGGGCTTTCAAAGTATGTTGATATAGAGGGGGTATTATTGTATGGGTCAGTCGCATGGGGCAAACCAACTATCCATAGTGATATAGATTTGATAATTGTTTCAACTGACTTTGACCTTCCATACGATGAGTTAGTTAAGATGAGAAGGAGAATAAGAGGAGAACTACCTGGTGGTATAGATTCAATATGGGTCTCACCTAGGGAGTTAGAGAGTATGTTTTTGGGCTTCACTGGTTTCATATTGGATGCCATATGGAAGGGAATAATCTTGTACGAGGAAAACGAAGTCTTCACAAAACTAAGGAAAAGACTCGAAAAAGCCCTTGAAACGGGAAAAATAGAAAGAAAACATGGAATGTGGAAAATCCCAATTTCGAGACCAGGAGAAAAAGTGGAAATTGAGATTTGAATTCTACTATGCAACTAATAAAATTTTGCTTATTTATGTCACGGGTTTAATAAAAACTATTTGAAATTTGTTAGAACCTCTTTTAATGTTGTTATTTAGAGGGTAAACTTAAATATTATATGACGCAAAGAGTATATACAAATTGATATATCCACTTAAATGAAGAAATGTTTGAGGATAAACAAGGAGAATTATATGTTATATAAATACGATGTCTTATGTCCGAAATGCAAGGAAAAACTGCATTTAGAGATTGACGCGGAGAATATGGATTTTGATAATGGTATAGCAAAGGTGGCAATTTTTCACGGTGACCCTCCACATAGTCTAATCTTGTACATAAATGAGGAGGGTAGCATTACTGGAATGGAGTTAGCTGAGTTCACCATAATGTTCACGAAACCCGAACAAGTCACTGAAGAACTTAAATCTAGGATAAGCGAACACGTTGGTCTAAGAACATTAGTTCCACTGTATGCAGCATTCATTATTGACGAACCCTTCTACATTTTAGCTAGCGTAGAGAAAAAGATTGTTGCAGACTTCGCTAGGGAGCTTTTCAGCGAATTTCCCGCAAAATTTGATGCTGTTGAAAATGAAATATCCAAGAGTTTTAAAATTATAGTTATTGATAAATCCTTCTATGAGCACAATGTGGATAAACTGAGGGGCAAAGTAGTTTATGATATGATTACTGGAAACTTCACGATGAAAATACCTCCCTTGAAG
>JAGSHR010000117.1 GCA_029855985.1 Candidatus Njordarchaeota archaeon | reverse complement strand
TGCTGGTGGTACTATTGGGGAACATACGCTTATGGATACGGCGCTAATCCCATCACCACTCCAGCAACCTATGGTGGAACCCCCGTAAGCGGTGAAAAAGTTGATGAATTAGTTTCCCTAATAACTGACGCAAAATTAGGTGACCCTGTCGACACGGGTTATGGGCAGAAGTGGATACCTATCTTAAAGGGTAGTGAGCTTATTGGTTGGCTATGGGAAAAAGTACCGTTGAATGAATTATCAGTAGTGAACGCATATCAATACGGTAATTTGATTAGAGGAGATCTCACATACCAAGGCAGAGTGGTTGGTTTTGTTTTCAAAACCCAACAATAAATTAAATTAAGAAGGTGAAGTCCATGAAAGTAGCTGTAGCAATAGAATTTAACAATGGAGAAAATTCTCCTGTAGCTAGTAGATTTGCGAGAGCACCCTTCTTCGCTATCGTTGATGTAGAAAACAAACAAATTCGAAGTTTAAACATCGTAAACAATCCGCACGCGTTTGGCAGAGGCGGTGTTGGTGTCGCAGTTGCGCAGTGGTTAGCAAGTATGGGGGTTCAAGTTGCGATTGGTCCTAGCTTTGGCCCTAACGCAACTTACGCTCTCCAATCTCTTGGAATAAGGATTGTTATGGTCCCTCCGGGAACACCATTAAAGGTGGCAGTTAGCCAAGTCTAAAAATATCTTTTTAATTATTTTCCTTTTCTTCTTTTTTCAGTTTCTTTTGGTGTTTTTCATGACTAGAGAAATAGTTATTGTTAGCGGTAAAGGCGGAACCGGAAAAACAAGTATATCCTCTTCCTTAATTTACCTGTTTAATCGCGACAAGTTTTCTGTGCTCGGTGTAGATGCTGATATCGAGGCTCCTGACCTGGCTTTAGCTCTCGGTGGTGGGAATATCCTAAGCGAAGAAGAAGTCTGGGAGAGTCACTATGCTTTCATTAAAGAGGAAGAATGCGTCCGCTGTAACTTGTGCTTGGATGCGTGCCAGTTTGGTGCGATTGAACTTAATGAAAGTGGTTATCCCTATGTGATTCCCGAACTTTGTGAAGGTTGTAATGCGTGCAAAATTGTTTGCCCCGTAGAGGCGATTGAACTAAAGAAGAGAAGAACTGGGAAGATCATTCACTATAAAACACGGTTTTCCGATATCGTTACCGGTAAACTAGAAATCGGAATGAGAAACTCCGGTTTGATGGTAGACCTTATTAGGGATAAAGCTAGACGGATAGCCGCAAATAAAGATTCAGATCTGATTTTAATAGACGGCGCTCCCGGGATAGGTTGCTCTGTTATTTCGTCAGTTAAAGGAGCATATTACGCCATTATTGTAATGGAACCGACAGCAACATCCCTTCGTAGTGGAAAAAGAGTGTATGAGGTTATAAAGCATTTCAATGTCCCAGCGGGGCTGATTGTTAACAAGTTTGACTTGAAACCAGAGTTCGTGTCAAAGATTAAAGAATGGGCTGAGAGCGAAGGTTTAGAGTTTTTGGGCGGAGTGCCCTTTGATAAAAGTGTTGTTGAGTCCTACGTTAACATGAAACCATTACTGGAGTTTAACCCTTCTTCACATGCGTCAAAATCAATAACTGAGATATACGAGAAAATTAAGGAGAAAGTTTTAAGGTGAATTAAAATGACATTTAAAATCGCTGTTACTGGGGGGAAAGGCGGAACTGGAAAAAGCACAATAGCTGTTATCTTGTCTAAGCTTCTAAGCGAGGAAACTAATTCTGAGGTTCTACTGGTGGATACTGATGTTGAATCTCCAAGTGATCACATACTTTTGGGAGTGGAAAGGGAATTCTTTGAGAGTGTTACAATGTTCAAGCCTAAAATAATTCAAGAGAAGTGTACAAAGTGCGGTGAATGTATAAAAGCTTGCCCAGAACACGCTTTAATTGGATTAGAGGGCACCTATCCGAGACTTATAGATGACTTATGCAGCGGATGTAAAGTATGTTTTTACGTGTGCCAGGATAACGCAATAGAAAAAGAAGATGAAGAAATCGGGAAAATCTACATTGGAGAAAAAAGCAGGATAACACTGCTACAGGGTGAATTAAACCCGGGTAAGCGGCAATATGTAACAATGACAACACGCGTAGTAGAGAAATCAAAAGAAATTTCTGGGAGATTCCCAACAGTTATCTTCGATACTGCTCCTGGAACTGGCGCAAATGTCTTCTCAGTACTAAGAAACGCAGATATTGTTGTAGCAGTCACTGAACCTACCCCTCTCGGAGCAAACGATTTAAACATGTTAATGGAGCTCGTGAACAAACTGGGAAAGAAAGCATTCATTGTGCTTAATCGCTCAGATTTACCTGGTGGAAAAAGCCAATTAATAGAAGATGTGGCCAAGAATTGGGGCATAGAGATTATAAGCAGAATACCGTTTAGCCGCGAATTTATCGAAAGATACGCTAGCGGTGAACCAATAATTGATTTTTATCAACACGAAACATTTAAAGAATTAAGGAACATACTCAAACTACTATAAACAAAAAGCGGGGTGTCACTGATTCCAGGACCAATGTGGGGGCGAGGACGAGGGAGAGGGCCATGGTGGATAAATGCAAACATCGTAGATCTCTTCCGAATGTTCACAGTTTGGCCAAGAATGGCAATAATAAGATCTCTAGCCGAAAGAGACAAAACAACTGGTGAAATCTATGATGAAATAATTTCAAAGTATGGAATGAATATCCCAAGATCACTAATATACTATCACCTAGACTCACTCGAAAAAATGGGCATAATCGAACAAATAGAATACCGAGAAACTGGTAAGGGGGGCGCCCCCGAGAAAGTATGGAAATTAAAGGTAAGGAAGATAATATTTGACATAGTTGAGGGAGAGATACTCCTAGAAACAGAAGAAACAACAACAAAAATTAAAATATATAATGAATAGATGGTTTTTATCGAGATAAAACCTTAAAAATATTTCTCTAGAAAATAAATTACGAAAAAATAAAAGACGAGTAAATCTGCCTTTGCCCGGGTGGCCGAGTGGTCTCAGGCAGGGGATTGCAGATCCCTGTTACGCGGGTTCGAATCCCGCCCCGGGCTCCAAATTTATAAATCTATTTCTATGTCCTCAACTTCTAGTTCCTCTAGGGATTTATCATCAATTTTTATCGGTTTCTCGGTGGTGAACTTGATATACAAGTGCGCCGTCACCACTCCAATGATTAATCCAACAATCGCTATTATTGTAGTGAACATGTTAAACAGTGCGCCAAGCACGAGGAAAGCGAATTCGAGAACCGCCATGCCACCCGTGGTTAATTGAACCAAAGAGTATATAATTAACCCAGAGTACAGTATGAAAGGGGAGAAAACAAAACCGATGAAACCACTGGATTTCTTTGTTCCAGCCACAAGAGAACCCATTACGACTCCAACAATTACACCGAGAATGTCATTAAACTGAGCGGTAATCGAACCAATAACTAAAGCGATGAATGACCCCGCCAAAAAGCTCTTAAAACTCATTTCTTAACCCTCCGAAAAACAGCAAAGAGAACAAGCACTATCAATCCAATATCAATGACGAGAAGCCCTAAATCTGGGATACCAATCAAACGCGAAAGCAAACCTCTCCCACCTATTGGGAGATTCCCCGCATCAATCATATCGACGTTTAAATTAGCATGTATGTAGCCAGATATATTCTCGGGCAAAGTGGAGTTATCTAGGTTAACATTCAAAGAAGATTTCACAAGCCAAAGACTGCTGGTATCATACTTTAGAACGACAGATAACTGGGTTCTGTTAAGCACTTCTAACACTTCATCCCCATAGTTTAAGTTCAAATTAAAGAACTCGCCGAGTGACCTTGCCACTCCGAGCAGATTGTCAAACTCAATTGCAACATTAAATACCTTAAAGTTCATGTTCAACATGTTTTCTTCACTCTCTCCTATGATAACCCCATTAAACAAGAGTTCGCTACCAGAGGTCTTATTAACAACGCCATAGGGAACAGAGTCACCTACAGAAACGCTACGATCTAATATGAACGGGTTAACCAGATAGAACTCTGTGTTCAAATTCAATTGATAAAGTTCCTGGGTTATACGTGCGATATCCACGTCCATGTTCTGATTTTTCAATAACCTAAAAATAACACTTGGGAAATATATTTCTCTTGTATTCTCTTTAACAGCCAATATTGGAGGAATAGGAATCCTAGTGTAGTTTTCACCGTTAAAATTGAACCTCATAGATGGAGGTAGCTCAATGATAAAACCCCAACCAATGTAATCCAAGCTTAAACGCTTACTAACAAGAGTCAAGTTGAGTTGAATGTCCACATGTTGATCGTAAATCACTTCACTCTGAGACGCATTAACTAAATGTCCATCTAACACAAAACCGATCTTATACTTAACCCCGTTTGGAGAATAAATGCTAGATGGAGCTAAAGCATAAGCCACAGAAACTACAGATGATGCCAAAACAAACGACAACAAAATAAAAGCCAAAGTCTCTCTCTTATACAAAATACCAACCTCACATCAAAAATACCCTTGAATACATAATAAGCAACACGATATATAAAGACAACATCAAAATAAACACTATAAATACACAATAAACCAAAATAAAAAAGCAACTAAAAAAAGTAAAACAGCGAATTATACCAAATAAACCATACTTCCATACGGCAAAGATATATAAATCACCAAAACTAAAAAAATTTTAGTAATTAAAAATACTCCAAATGGTGAAAAAAATGGCCAAGAAGAAAGTAATCATATTGGGGGCAGCGGGAAGAGACTTCCACAACTTCAACGTCTACTTTAGGAACAACCCAGAATACGAAGTAGTAGCATTCACAGCAGCCCAACTACCAGAAATCTCAGGAAGAAAATACCCACCAGAACTAGCAGGACCAAACTACCCCAACGGAATACCAATCTACGATGAATCCGAACTACCAAAACTAATAAAAGAACACAACGTAGACATAGCAGTACTAGCATACAGCGACCTAAGCTTCGACTACATAATGGAAAGAGCATCCATAGCTAACGCCGCAGGAGCAAGCTTCATGCTACTAGGACCAAAAGACACAATGATCGAAACAGAAAAACCCCTAATAATCGTAACAGCAACAAGAACAGGAGCAGGAAAAAGCACAGTATCAAGAAAACTAGGAAAAATCCTAAGCAAAAAAGGCAAAAAAATCGTAGCAATAAGACACCCAATGCCATACGGAGACCTAAGCAAACAAATAGTACAAAGATTCGCAACATACGAAGACCTAGACAAACACAAAGTAACATTCGAAGAAAGAGAAGAATACGAACACTGGATAGACAACGGATTCGTAATATACGCAGGAGTAGACTACGAAAAAATCCTAAAACAAGCAGAACAAGAAGCAGACATCCTAATATGGGACGGCGGAAATAACGACTGGAGCTTCTACAAGTCCAAGAAACAGCTCTACATAACAGTAGCAGACGCGCTCAGACCAGGACACGAACTAACATATTGGCCGGGTTCTGTTAATGTTAGGTTGGCTGATGTTGTGATTATTAATAAGGTGTTGGAGGCTTGTGAGGAGGATGTGGATGAGGTTGAGGAGAATGTTCGCGCGGTGAATCCTGATGCGGAGATTTTGTATGCTGTATCGTATATCACGGTGGATAAGCCGGAGTTGGTGAAAGGTAAGAGAGTATTAGTGGTTGAAGACGGGCCAACTGTAACGCACGGGGAGATGCCTTACGCCGCCGGATACAGAGCAGCAATAAGATACCAGGCAGGCGAGATTGTTGATCCTAGGCCGTATGCTGTCGGTGACTTGGCGGAGGCCTATGAGAAGTACCCGCACATGGCCGAAGTAGTGCCAACACTGGGTTACAGTGACAGAGAAAAAGCGGAACTGGAGGAAACAATAAGAAGAGCAGTTGAGGAAGGAGGAGTAGAAGCGATCATTGCGGGAACACCAATAGATTTAGGTAGATTGATTAAAGTGAATGTACCAATAGTGAGAGTACAGTATGAGTTGAGGGAAATCGGTGACAGAAGCCTAGAACAAATCATTGATAAATTCCTAGCAAAAATCTAAAAACCATAATAAAATAATTTTTTAATCGCTTCTTTTATAGTTTTATCATTTTGTTTTGGTGTTCTCAAAGAGTTATTATTG
>JAGSHR010000112.1 GCA_029855985.1 Candidatus Njordarchaeota archaeon | reverse complement strand
GTATGGGATTTTCACTGTACTTGGCTTCATATTTCTCTCCCATAAAAACCGTGTTGGGGTTTTTTCATTGGCACCTTGTTGGTGCCTCAAAATATTTTTATAATGTTTTTGATTTTTATATTTTATAGTTTTCTTCACGGCCGGGTTTCTCGTTTGTGTTCTTGTGCTTAAACTCTTACATGATTCTGTGTTCTTTGTTTTTCTGGTTTTTATTGCTTTTGGAGGTGATTGTTATATCTGTTCAAGATGTTGATGTTGGGGGGTTGAATGTTATTAGGGTTCTAGCGAGGAAACCTATGTACGCTAGGCAGCTTCAGAGGAGTGCTAAGTTATCTGGTTTCGATGTTGTTAGGAAACTTATTTCAAAGGGTTATATTGACAGTTTCACCATTAATATTGGGTCCGCTAAGAGGCGTTATTATTTCCTCACGGAGGATGGGTATAGTTTAGCTCAGATTCATGGTTTTGCTAGTGTTTCCTATGAGGTTTATCGTAGAAAGGTTTTTAGGAATCATGGTTTTTTCACTATACTCGCGAAGACGACTTATGGTGATAGAGTTGTTAGCAATGGTTATGGTAAGAGGAGACCGGATCTAGTGCATAAAATTGGGGAAAAGACCATACATGTTGAGTATGAGAGGACGAATAAGATCTCTACGTTGCTTGACCATATTTATCAATCCCTGAAGTCAGGAGCGCATGTTTTGATATTATCCGACAAGCCAGACGAGTTACATGGTAGATTATTGAGGGCTATAGAGGAGAGCGAGGGATTATTCAAGGATGTATCTGGATACGTGGCTTTAATGCATGTTGACGACTACATAAGGGGCAAAATTAGGCGGTGGAGCGACTACCAGAAATTCGTTATCCATGTATTTAAGGCGACTAGACACATTACACCTGTGGATATGTTAGTCAAGAAGGAGAAGGGGATGAAGCAGAAAGCAAAAGTGTACTTGAAGGTTATAGACAAGGACAATGGAAAAACAATAATATTAACTTACACAGTAGTCTTAAACTTCTTCAGAAAGAACATGCCGACAATACCAACATCAGCAGACTATATTACAGGTTACATTAAATTCGAATCGAAGGGAGAAAAAGAATTCCTAGATTTCACAGATCCAAAACCAATATACTTTTACCCAAACATAGCACACCTGATCTTTTACATACTAGAATCCAACGATACAAGACTAGGAATAATCTATGCTATAACCAAAATTGCTGAAAAACTATTCCCAAACCACTTAAAGTACACAATATTCAACAAATTCACGAACAAAAAAATAGAGATCCTAAAAATAAAAACCCCAGAGAAAACATTTAAACTGTGTAAAAAATGCGCATCAATATCATGCAAACACACCAAGATGATAGATGGAAACATTATATAAAACAAATTTATCTTTATTTTTTTGCTAAAGACATTAATCAAAATAAAGCACGAACCATGTAAGCTTAAACAGAAGACTTTCCACGAAATAAACCTTTTAAAACAATTAGCTGTATAATTTATTGGAGGAGAGGGGGCTGTCGGATATTAAAGTAGGCGAGTCCAGAGGACTCTCTCCCGGCCGTGTTGGGGTTTTGGAGCCTGCGAGGGCTCCGATCTACTATTTTGACAGCCCCCCCTCAAAACTTATTCTATGTGGGGATAAAGGCGCTGGAAAAACAGCGTTTAGAAAACATGTATTCGAAGCACACAAATTCAACGGAGATCTGGAAAAACTCGAGACAACGAAAAACATAGAGGTTGTATTCTACCCCAAACTAACAGTCTTTGACATACCAGGAGAAGTATGTAGAAGCGATATTTTCAGAGAGGAGTACAAAGAAATTAATCCTGATGCTACTCTAATCTTCATAGATACTACAGCGGTACTAGACAACACCTTGGATTTAGAATTCCTAGAAGAAATATCCAAATACGTTATAAAGGAAATGAAAACAAACTACATATACATACTAACGAAGATAGACAAGGTAAGCGAGGAAGACCTAATACTAGTAATCGAAGGATTCCACTCATTCTCAGAAAGACTAGAAATAAAACCAAAATTCATAACATACAGTCCAAGAACATCCAACAGAGAAGAGATCCTAGAAAAAATGAAACTCAAAGACGCAGTGATCATGAAAATAAACAATGATCTCGAAACTCCACGATTAATTCGAAAGAAGGAAAATTTAGTGAAAAAACTTAGCGAAAATAAAACTGTATATGCATACACAGTAACCAAAGAAGACATGAAGAGAGCCAAGACAATAACACTCAACACGAGGATCAGGATAGTTAAGAGGGTAAATTCTGGAACTTTATCAGAATTTTCAAGAAAATTAATCGATGGAGAACCAGTTTTTAGGTTAATAAAAAGGCTTAAATTAGACAAAAATAAGATTAAATTATATTTAGCAATTTTAGAAAGACTAGGTTATATTAAAATCGAAAAAACAAGCGAAATATAGAGAGGGATTAAAATGGAGAATATCGAACAAGAAGTAAGTAAACTAACAATGAGATTTTTCACCTTTTACGCTAACAAAGAAAGCTTCATACAGGCCATATTAGAGTACCCAGAAGAGATAGCAGAAGAGGAAATAGGGAGATTAAACAATATAATGGACAACTTAATAATGAAAGGATGGCAAACCTTATTGCTCAGACCTGGATCTCTAGTATTCTTATTCAATGCAAACCCAAACCTAGCAATGTTCCTAGAATCCCCTACAGAAGAAGATAAAAAATTCCTAAAAACATTCCTAGAAAAAATAGTGGAAAACAAAACATATGCACTATCAATAACATTAATCGCGCCGAGCAAAAACAAGGAAGCAGGAGCATTCCACATATTAAACAGAACAATAAACATAAACCCAGAGACAATAAACTTCAACGCCATAGAAAACTTCTTATCAAATCTATGAGGGCAAAAGATGATATCTGTTGTGGACATTGTAATGATCGTATTGGGATCGAACCTACTGAGTGCTGTGGTTTCCTCCATAATCACTTATTATCTAAGTAGAAAGGCAACTATAAAAAGAAGGATCGATGAAGCATTTGGGGAATTTAGGGAATTCATATATAACTTGGGGGGCTTTATAGAAATATGCGAAACAATGTTTTCACCAGAGGGAAAACTTGTTATGAATAGAATAAATCAATTCTATAGAAGATACCTAACAAACTATTTTAAATTAGTGTTCAATATGAATCGAACTACTAAAGAAGAGGAAGGAGCACCTAATAAAGAAGTTAATGATAAGTCACACGATCAACAATCGATTTACTATACTGTGTCTAACCTTACTTTAAGATATATTTTAGATTCTGCGGAAAGTAAGTTATTAAAGGGCTTAATCAATTTTGTTAATGACTTAGAGAATGACGCATTAGAAGCAAAGGACAAATTATTAGAGAGTTGGGGTTTATTTCGTTCAAGATACCTAAGCGTTATCAGCGAAATTAATCCAGAATTATCCAAGAGAATCATAAGAGCAATGGGGACAATAAGATCTCAAGGCTGTTCGAGTACCTTATTTATTAATTCTCTACGAGAAATTTATAATGAACTACAGAAGATAGATATGGATGAGTTCTCCAAATATTATAGATGAGGATAAAAATGGATATTATAGAGTTTTTCGGTTCTCATAATATTCCATTTTTAGTTTATCTCCTTCTGAGCAGACGGGCTTTTGTCGTTAATAATGATTGCCAATTCCCAATATCTGAGTTAAACAATATATTGAAAAAAGGTTTTAGCAAAATCAGAATAATTGAAATTGATTCGCCATCTAATGAAGTTCTCCAAACTTTAAAACGGAACATAGTTTTAGGAACTAGCAATACTGTGCTCGAGTACTATATATTTATTAATCCTTATGAAGGATCGGAGTCTATTTTCATGGATCTGCCTGAGAGAGGATGGCTAGTAAAAACTAGTTACATATTTGATATCCCAGAAGCCCCATCTTTCTATCCTAGTGAGGGGTGGGTTCTAAATGATCATTTATCCTTTATCAATGAAGGATTACGCTCAGAGTTCGGAGCTATAGATAGTTATGAAGACGCGTTAAAGTTAGCTGATAAACTAGTAAAGCTTACGCGGAGATTGCTTAAAGTTGAGAGGATAGATTTATTTAAAATCAAATCGAAGTTAGGGATTAAAAACGATTTTGTTGTTCACGCCTTAACAGATATAATTAGGGGAAATACTACCAGCCTAACTGTACTAAAACACAATGAATTTATGGTTATTAACATACCGAAAATAATTAAAAAGGGGGCAAAAATCTTCAAAGACACGATAAAAATAAGGTTTTCCGGTTTATCAGAAGTATCAAACGACACATTTAAACAAATGATAAATATTGTAAAAGACGGCTTGGATTACATTGACAATAAATTAAGCTTCTTGAACGATAACGATAAAAATATCATAGCTATATCTATACTATTAAAGGTACTTAAGGATAGCAACGAGCATTTGTATAAAGAGGTAATAGAAAAGTTTATTGGTGAAAAAAATGAATAAAAAAGCGTTAGTGGTGATCATATTACTAACATTAATAAATCCGATAGTGGCTAAAAGTAATCCATCATCGTATATTGAAAATGAAAGCACATCTTGGAGAGTAGGAATAGCGGTTACTACGGCATCTCTAATAAAAGATGATGTGCTGAGAGGATACTTTACAGATAGAGTATATATAATGGAAAAGTATGCCTCAGCACCCAAGAACTGGAATAACCCAATAGATCATGAAAATATAACCGATGTATTTATCTGGAACTATGAGGAATTCGTAAAATATCTCAAAGAGAATGATTGGGATATGGCTATAAAATACTATAGCATCATGGCCCACTATATAGGTGATGCAGCGGATCCATATAGTGTAGAACCGGGCAATAAAACCGTTTATCAAACATATGAGACTTACCTCGAGTTAGTAAGCGGAGATGTTTTCTCTTATATTTATTCATCAAAAACAACCCTTGAATTGAAGAAAATTGACGACATAGATAAGGCCCTGCAGAGTCTTATCTCTCTATCTAAGAACTATAAGAGTCAATGCGATGACGCTATATATAGCAACGACACAGCAACTTTAGATTATGTTATAAACACACTGGGTAAAAAAGCTGTTTCAACCCTGTACGGCATTCTCTTGAAAGCTTTTGACGAAAGCGGGATAGGAGAAATAAATAAGGTGATATACCGGTACAGCATGATACTATTCGCAGCATCTGTATCTGCAATATTGCTAGTGGCGATTAGACAAGTTATATTTAAGAGAAAGCGTAAAGAAGAAGTTTTCGAGGGAGAATTATGAAAATAATGGCTTTACTATTAATAAACATGATTTTATTATCCTTAGGAGGCATAAACTATAATAGTAATAATATAGAATATACATTTACTGTAGAAGCTAATACAGCAATTAATCAAATACATTTACTAGGAGCCGATACACCGATAAATAGATCCGAAATAGCGAATTATATCAAGGACTTGCAAACAGTTGACGGCGGATTTAGGAAAGATTATGGTTATCCACCTAGATTAAACTATACATGCTTAGCTTTATTGAGTTTAAAGTACTTGGGTTATGAGGATATAATTGATTTAGATTCAGCCATAACCTTTATAGCAGATTCCCAAAATAGTGACGGGGGATTCGGAAACATAAGGTATCAACAGGATTATGATCCAAGTACACTATATTACACATACTTAGCCGTCTACACACTTTGGAAGTATGGGAGGCTCGCTGACATAGATGTAAATGCAGTTAAAAATTATGTTTTATCACTACAGAATCCCGATGGGACATGGGGAACAACAATAAATACAGCGTTAGCATTAATAATCCTAAACATTATCTCCGGACTTGGATCAATAGATAAAGGAACTATAATCAATATGCTCCTTGAGGAGCCACCGATAGGAGTTAACTATGGCGGGTATGGATTCTTAAACACGCCCAACGATGATTACCCAACATTATTTTCAACTTGGGCAGGGGTAAAAATACTTGAGCTACTCAATAACTTAGATTTGTTATCGAGGAACAAGATTCTAGAAATGGTGAATATAAGTCAGAACCATGACGGGGGATTTAAATCAATAGCTTATGAGGAAATGTACAGCGATATCTACAGTACATTTTTCGCAACAGACATAATAGCTATCCTCGGAGAGCAGTTCATAGACGTTATTAATGCATGGAAAACAGCTGTGTATTCTCTATCAGTAATTCTAACAAGCAACGACTTGGGGGAAATTGCTTATAGTGTTTTCACAATGCACAACCTCATTAATGTTATAGTACCATTGGCAATAAATGTTAACGCTACACTTGTACAAGAAGGCGACATAGTTAGAGTAGATGTAGATGCAAGAAACCCATTTATGGATCCAATAAAATCAGCTGACATGATAATAAAAGTAAATAACAAAATATTCTATGGTTTCGAGAATAACACTGGGAAATACTATGGTTTCATAGACACAGTTGGCTTCAACAATGGGACATACACAGCTCAAATTGAAATAGATAAAACAGGTTACGAGCCACTAAAATACAGTTTCAAGTTAAGCGTAATAAGGCTCATCTTCATAAAAAGTTTAAGCGTAAGCAAGAGAGAAGCAAGGATAGGGGAGAATATATCGGTTGTAGTTGAGATAGTAGATAGGGTGGGGAAGGCGATAACCGGTGCAACAGTCAACATGATGCTTGGGGAGTACAAGACGAAAGCGAAAGAGATAAGTTACGGAATATATATAGCCAATCTATCAACAATATTCCCTGGGAGATACAACATAGTTATAGATGTCGAGAAGCAAGGATACGACTCTATAGAGCAAACAATATCTGTGGTAATGTACCCAAATATAGAGTTAGAGGCAAAGAGCATTGATTATTATCAAATATTACTAGGAATACTTTTAATAGCTTTATCTACAATTACAGCTTTACCGTTCGCTCCGAGCAGAAAAATAATCTTAATAAGCATTTTAATAGCCGTTTTAGTGCCATTCTATTTACTGGATTACATGCTAAATATGTTTGAGTTAACCATTCAATATGATATTAGATTCCTTCTGGCATCATTGATAATATTGCTACTCAATGTTAGAGGGTTGAAATCACTCTTTGAGGCATTAAGCTGGATAACCGTTTTAGCCTTCTTTATATTCTTCGCTAGAGTAAACGGGGAATCAGTATACATATTAGGATCATTGATGATAATAGCTGGGGTAATAGTATATTTCGTGTCCCCAGGGGAAAAGGATAGAGTTTTAGTTAACCTGAAGAGGAGACTAATATATTGGATAACAGTTGTATTAGCTTACTCGATAGGATTAGCAATAGTGAGAAATCCATATACATTGGGAGGCTCCCTTTTCGGCCCCCCAACTGGAGCAGGTTATACACTAGAGGGGTACTTGTCGGCGCTATGGTACATAATATACCTATTCTTCCCAATTATGACAGCAGTAGAATACAGTTTCCTGGCAACGCAGGGATTAAAAATAAACATAGAAAAATTATCGAAACAACTAACTAGGAGGGAGTAAAATTGAATAAAAAAGAAGAGAATTGCGATAATTTATCATTATTAATCTCCACATACTCTATGCTACAAAGCTCTTTTCAGGACATCAAGAGCTCCTTTAAATTCTTTGTTTCACTTCTACTACCTGTTATATTAACATCCTTAGCAGTTTTTATTACATTCTTAAATGAACTTGGATCATATTTTTTAACCGTTGCTATAGGGTCTCTAATAATGCTGATTTGGATACTCATTGATATTGTTAAAAAATTGTTTAGAGTCGGTTACGAAATGGATGAAATTGCTAATATGATTAGAAACTGCGGGTACGATATTATAGCTGAGGCTAATAATTTCACAAAGTATTATCATGATTTGCATTTGACTATTCTTGTTTCTGTTTGGATTAGTATTTATTTAATATTAGCGATTATTACATATCTTTTAGGTGTTTGAAATGATATTTAATAAAGATGGTTTATCGCAGTTTGATGTTAGGATCGAGGAAACAGAATATATTACATTTGAAAACGGGAAAGTTAAGTTTATCATTTGGAGACTGAGGAATGGAAAGAAATATTTTTGGCACGGTATAGCACCAATAAGAATAACGAGGGTACCTAGGCTTCAAACACCGACAGCACAATTAGCAATGGACCCATCACAGAGAATGGAGAAAGATAGACAATTCTTTTTACAAGAAATGGATCAAGTTAACGCTGCACTATGGGAACGTAGAATCCCTATATCATTAAAGATTGCTTTGAGGAATACTGCTGAGGGAGAAGTCATTTACTGGGTTTACTACGCAATAGCTAGAAGCAAAAGCAAAGCTGAATTACTTAAGAGGCTAGAGCAAAGATTAATTTACATGGTCAGGGTGTTTGAAGGGAGATTTAGACAAATCAAATACACTTTTCTTACCGTTGATGAAGCCACAGATTTATTTAATCTGGAAAATTGCCGGTATGTTAGCGTTTTAACAGGGATACCCAGTAGGTCTGGGACAAGCGATATGCCAAGGGAGCAATTGGAGGTTATTAGAAGCGCCATTGGTATGGAAGGAGACATAAACATAATCCTGTATCCCGTGTCGAGAGAGGAAATACTTGAGGCGCTTGATGTTATAACAAAGGAGTATATGACGCCAATACAGAGCAATATGATGGGGACAGATGGCTTCAGCTTCTTTATAAGCTTACCAATAACAATCGCAGTAAACACGTCAGAGCACTCAGCTGAATCACTATCTAGATCAAGTATCCATAGCATTCAAGAGGCTAAAGCATTACAGAAAATATTTTCTCACCAAGAGAGCAAAGTGAACACTCACAGTATCAGCCACAGTGTTACGCATGGAAGATCGGAATCAGAGTCAAACATATTCAGCATTGCGGACAGCGAAGCAATATCAAAAATGCAAAAAATCAGTCAAACAATTTCCCGTAGTAAAACACATACGGAGCAATACAGTTTAACTAAGCAGTTATCTGAAACCATAATGGATCAATACTCGAAGGGAATAGTGAGGTCAGAGAGTATTGGTGAGACCGTGGGGAGAAGTTATACTAGAGGCCAAGCTTTAACCGAATCATTAGCGGAAATTCACAACTATACTAGGGGGAGAACAGAGGTATTAGCAAATTCATTAACTAACACAATGGGAGAGATCCATGGGAGGACAATCTCAGAGCAATATGGTTTAACAGAATCACAGGCGTACTCAATGCAACAAGGCTTATCGCGAGGCCATACTATTGGTAGACAAGAGTTATTTGGCGAAATGTTTTCTCAAAGCAAACAATACTCAAATCAATATATGCTCTCAAGGGGACACGCACAGCAAATTGGCTACGGTGAACAATTCACTAGAAGCGAAGTAATAGGCACTCAAATATCAAGGGGATACACGAGAACAATGGGTTTTGCGAGAGGATATACAGTAGGACAATCACTACAACACACAGTAGGACTCAATAAAACAATTCAACAAGGTGTATCATACTACGACCACCTAGCAACAACCACTACCGGAAGAAACGTGCATTATAGCGAACAAATACTAAAAGACTATAATATGAAAGCAATATCAGACGCGGAAACATTTAGATTCGGCGGAGCCATAGGAGAAGCATGGGCAGTATATAGATACCTCGACAGATTCTCTGATTTACCAGAATGGGTAAAAGCACTTATTACGGGGGCCGATATCGCTAAAAATATAATTGAGATAGGAGCTGGGAGCATACCTTTTGTTGGTAAGCAATATGGAGAATTGATGCATAAACTTTTCAATGCACACTATCAGAGGGCTGGATCCCAGACATATTATGATATGATTGATCCAAGTAAGGGGTACTTCCAGAAAACAATTTCTCAAGGGTATACGGATATAAACACGAGAAGTCTATATTATGATCCTTTTGGCGGAAGGCCAAGGGTTGAGAGCGAATCAATGGCATTAGCGAGGCTAGAGTCTTTCTCAAGGGTTTATAATTATAGTAGATCATTTAATTTTACTCAGTCAATGGGTTACCAAGATATGTTTTCGCGGTCATTTCAAACGGGTATAGCAATGGGTAGGAGCAGAAACATCGGTTTTACAGATAGTTACCAATTTTCAACTGGGTATGGTTTTTCAAATGCTATAACGAAGGGTTTATCAAGACAACACGGTTTATCAATGCAAGATTCAATTATGAGATCTGAATTATACGGTTTAACTAGGGGATTATCAAAATCTCATATGCAAGGTTTAGCTATCAATGAACAGCACCAGAGATCCATTGCGATTGGTGAGACTCATAGTAGGGGGATCTCGGAATCAGAGACAATAGGACAAACATACACAAAGGGTATAACAAGATCATACTTGGAAACAGAAATGAAACAGATATCACACGTTAGGGGTATAGCTGAATCAGAGACATATTCTAGGGCATACTCAAAGACAAGAGGAATCGCGGAAACAAGAGGAGAAGCGATAGCTGAAACTACTGGTGAAGCTATTCAAAGGGGATTACAAGAGGGGCAGACTATTGGAAGGACCCAAACACATGGCTTGCAGAGGGGCCATAGTAGTATTAAATCGCAATCAATAGGTTATATTGACGCTGTCGCTTTAGGGACAACTGTGGGAGAATCAACAGGAAACACATACACGATGGGACAAGCGCTAGGAAAATCAACTATATTCAGCAGGGTACTCGGAAGGAGCTTTAGTCAAATGATGAGCGGTGGACTAGTACCCACATTTGGGGTAACACACACTAGGCAATGGAAAAAAGAGGAGTTAAATAGACTACTAATTTACCTAGATGCATACAGAAGGAGACTTGAGAAAGCAAAACTAGAGGGAGCATGGCATTATACAGCCATCATAACATCGAAAAGACAAGCTTGGATGTACGCCTTAGCAAGTACACTAGAATCGGCTCTCATGGGGCCTCTAAGTGAACCCGAGGGAATAAAACTCCACGTTATAGAAGATCCAAAAATAAAAGAACTCCTATCAAAATATAGTGTTCTGGGCATACTACCCAAGATAAAAAGGGAGGACAAATGGGATGGCTTCGGAGTAGACAAGTACAAGTACGCCACACTAATCAACACGTACGAAGCAACAACGATAACCCACCTCCCAAGGACAGAGTTACCCGGAATAAAGCAAGCTGCAGAGGATGTACCAATTGTATTCAACATGAACCCCCCAGAAGATTACATTAAATCAGAAGATTACAAAATCTCTCTCGGATGGATAGTAAACATACACAAAGACGAAGCAACGGGTATCGAGCTAAAAATACCTGTATCAAGGTTATCACACACACTAATAGTTGGTAAAACACAATACGGAAAAACAAACTTATCGATAAAATTGGTAGCCGAGCTAGCAAATAACGGGTATGATGTAATAGTATTGGATTGGAAACACACTTGGAGAAAACTAGTATCATTAATAGAAGATCAAGACAGAGTTCTAGTATTCACACTAGCAAAAGATGTCGCGCCTCTAACAGCTAATCCACTCAGACCACCAGCAACAGTGCCACCGGAAATATGGGCAGAATTAATAGCAGACTTGTTTGCATATGCTTATGCACCGTTCCCAAGAAGCAGAAGCATAGTACTAGAGGAGCTAACACAGTTATATAGGCAATTTGGAGTATTCGACAACCATGGAGATCCGAACTTCACAAACTACCCCACAATGGTTGATCTATTGGGGGCAATCCAAGAGAGACAAAGGAGGAGAAGCGAAGTATCATTATATGGTAGAGGAGAAATAGAATCAATAAACGCAATATTAAGCAGACTTTGGCAATACGGAAACCAAAACTATCCACTTCACGAATACTTTGGAAGCGAACAAGTGGGCATACCAATAGAAAACCTATACACGAGTGGCAGAGTAATAATTCTCGAAGCAGCAGGTTTATTCAGCGCCCACAGACAATTCATACTCTCATGGCTGGCGGCCGGAGCATACCTACACCAACAGGGACTAGCAAGACCAAGAGAAAGACCGCTCATAATAGTATTCGAGGAAGCACACAACATAATACCAAACGAGGAAAAACTAGAAACACTAGCCAACGTAAAAATACAAGAAAGCATATTCGAAACAATGGTAAGAGAAGCACTCGAATACAGGATAATCCTATTCTTCATAGGACAAAACCCCGGAGACCTACCAAACAAAATACTAACAAACACAGACCTAAAAATAACATTCAGACTCGAGGAAAGCAAAGACCAAGAAGCAGAACTAATAGT
>JAGSHR010000173.1 GCA_029855985.1 Candidatus Njordarchaeota archaeon | reverse complement strand
TTCTAACAGTTAGCTCTAAAAAATTAACGATAAATACATCATACTTTAAATAATTTTTTGGATATACATTGATGAAAAATCTAAATCTCTAAATATTTGTTTGCCTATATCAAATAAATATGGTGATATAATGCAAGATTCAACAACGCTCAAGTTGACCAGACGAGAGTTCCTCAAGTTAACAGGACTAGTAACAGGAACACTACTATTGGAAAGATACGGACTAGAAACATTCGCTAAAACAAAACCACAACAAGCACTCAGCGAAACAGGAATAAAATGGGCTGCAAACATATGTAACCTATGTTCTACAAACTGCGACATAATCGTAGCCTACAAGGAGATTAATGGAAAGAAAATCGCTCTAAAAATAGAAGGAGACCCCGAGAGCGGTTACAACCTCGGAAAAATATGTGCAAGAGGACAAGCGGGACTAAGGAGAGTATACAGCCCACAGAGATTAAAGAAACCCTTAATTAGAACAGGACCAAAAGGCACCTGGGCATTCAGAGAAGCTACATGGGATGAAGTAAAGGAATATATCAAAACAAAAATACAAGAATTAACGGGCGGAGACTTCACAAAAATTGGATTCGTAAGCGGTTGGCCAGACTGTACCTCATACAGACCATTCGCACTGTCCTTCATGAAAGCAGTGGGAATGAAATACATTACTGCTACACCAATACAGCACTGTGTTCTAGCAGCACACTTAGGAGTAGACTCAGTAACTGGAACATTTAACGCTCATGCAGAACTTTTACCAGATTATGGAAACTCGGACTTCATATTAGCAGTTAGAGCAAACGCCTCAATTTCAGGTGTCTCAGTACCCAGAGGAACAAGATTTGCAGAAGCATTAAAGAAAGCAGCAAAGAACGGAGCGAGAATAGTAGTTCTAGATCCAAGACTTTCTGAAACAGCAGCTCTCGCAACAGACTGGATACCAATCAAACCAGGTACAGATCCAGCCTTCTTATTAGCTATGATTAACGTATTAGTAAATGAGAACTTGGTTGACACAGAATTCCTAAAGAAGTACACGAACGCTCCATTCCTTGCCAGTTGGAATTCAGAATTAAAAGTTCCAGAACTAATAATCCATGAAGAAAATGGTAATGAGTATTACGCAGTCTACGATTCAACTACCTCAAGCATTAAGTACATTCCAAGGCACTCTAACGACAACACTGTAGATAAAGACGGAGCATCCATAGATCCAGCTTTAGAAGCACCCAGTAACCTAGAAATTGGCGATGTTGCTGTGAAAACTATCTACCAGTACCTAAAAGAAAAGGTAGCTGAGTACACACCAGAGTGGGCAGCTCAAATAACCGATGTACCCGCTGAAACTATAAGAGAGATCGCTAGGGCTTTTGGAAACGCTCAAAGACCAATAGTGGACCACGGATGGTATGGTGGAAGATACGGAAACAGCTTCATGGTTAATAAACTCAAAGCAATGTTAATGGCACTCAAGGGAAGAATTGACAGAGAAGGAGGATGGATATTCACAGCCAAAAACAGACCCTCCGTCATGAAATGGAATGCCGCGGGGGCACCTAGAAGCCCAGATGCGCCAAGACCAGGACTTGTTAACTTATACAATGTATTAAAGGGAAACGTATGGTCGCTCCCAGATGACCAAAAACCACCCGCCATGTGGCCATTCGCCACAGATCTCGCGATGTACCCTGCTGTAAAGAACGGTGCACTAAAAGTATTATTGCTCTTCTCATCAAACCCATTAAAGAGCATGGCCCCAAGAGAAGTTTGGGAATACATATTGTCAAACACGTTCGTGATATCATTAGATATCCAAGCTACAGAGACGCACCTATACGCTGATGTTATCATACCAGAGTTATCATACTTAGAGAGAATTGATGCACCAATGCCAACAGAGGCACCAGGCATAGAATTCGCAGCGAGATTCCCAGCAGCTGACCCAATAAGTGACGAACTAGAGCACTCGCTAACATCACTATCAAAGATCCTAGATATCCTAACAGAAATTGATGGAACAAAGAATTACAGGGCAATATGGTATAATATCATCAAGGCATTCTTCGGCATGGATGACGAGGAAAAAGCAAAATTTGATGAATTCCTAAAAGTGGACACACCTCCTGAAGAGGTTCCTGAAAAGATGCAGAGATTCTTCGCATGGATGTTCTTCATCCACAGATTGAGAGCATGCGCAAAAGTCGGTAAGAGCTGTGTTGATCCAGAAAGCGAGATAATAGATGCTTTCTTAGAGAGATTAAAGATGGGAAGCTTAGAACTAAAAACAACAGAAGAGATACTAGCAGAAGGTAGCGGTATGAGGGAGCCCTATGACTTACAAGTCCCTACAATATCGGGTCGACTCGAGTTATTTAGCGAAGCAATTTACGAGGGCTACAAGGCATTCGCTAACAAGTTAGGCTACAGTCCAATGTGGGACCCATTACTAGCATATCCAAAACCAGAGTGGAAAGAGGGGGTAGATGATACATGGAAACCACAAGATAATGAATTCTTCGTGACACACGGTAAAACACCATTAATGAGCTTCAGCTCCACAACAAACAACGACTTATTACTGTCACTAAACACTGTGGAGGAAAGATACATGTGGGTTTGGATCCACCCCAACAGAGCCAACGCATTAGGAATTAAGACAGGAGACAAGATAAAGATAACCGAAACAAAAAGCGGAGAAAACAAATCAATAGTCGCTAGAGCGTATGTAACTGACGGCATAAGAGAGGACACCATTTACATACCATTCGGTTGGACAGGTGAACCAAAAGTACAAGAGTACTACAAGAAATTCTGGGAGCAATACGGTCCATTACCAGAGTTCAACAAGTTGATGCCAAATCAACGCGGAAACGTTACCGCGGAGTACCGCTCCGATGAATTTACCGTGATTGTTGAGAAATTATGAGGTGATGAGACATGGTAAGACACGCAATGATAATGGACCTAAGAACATGTATTGGTTGTAGAGCCTGTATGGCCGCATGTTCAATGGAAAACCATACACCGTTCTGGAATATGGACCTCAAAAAGTGGAGAACCAGAGTACTAGACGTGAAGAAGGGAAACAAAGTAGTATTCTTCTCAACAATCTGTATGCACTGTGAGAACCCTCCATGTGTACCAATCTGTCCAACTGGAGCGTCATACAGGGATACTGAGAAAGGAGTTGTGCTAGTAGACTACGAGAAATGTATCGGTTGCGGTTACTGTATACATGCATGTCCTTACGATGCAAGATACCTACTAGACGAAAACGATGTGGCAGAAATGAAAGTAAGGTACATACAACCAACAGAGCACTACAAGTTACACGTGGACAAATGTACCTTCTGCGTACACAGATGGGATAATGAGGATATTCCAGAAGAACTAAGAGAACCAGCTTGTGTCGCCACATGCGTGGGACACGCAAGGATATGGGTCGACCTAGACGATCCAAACGATCCAAATGTGGCAGAATACATCGATTCAGGATTAGCTAAACCGTTAAGCCCCGAACTAGGGACACACCCAAGAGTATACTATGTCATACCAGAAGAATTCAAGGATGAGACACCTAAGTACACCGTTGATACAACGGCTATAAGTCTAAGCGAACAATACGAGAAGCCCTTGAAGAGGCTAGTTGAGCTAGCTGCTGGTGTAACCGCTTTAGCAGTAGTTGGAAACGCAATAAAGGACAAGATAAAGGGAGGACACGAAGAAGAAGAGGAAACCGAAACGGAGGGAGGTGAATAAAAATGACAGAGGGAACACAACCAATAAAAGATGGCGAAATCTTCAGGTGGAAATTAATTGACAGGATCTCCCACTTATTCCTAGTGATAGCATTCATATTCGGTTTCCTAACGGGATTACCACTGTTCGATGGAGAAATGTTCGGTTGGATGATTGACCTAGTTGGCGGACCAATAATGAGATCACTAATACATAGATTCATTGTCGCACCACTATTAATAATAGTAGTTATCCTACAAGTGATTAAATTCCTCGACCAAAAGAGAACAGATGCATTCCCAAGATTAAGCGAAGTACCAATACTAATCAAAATGATGAAAAACGCCTTGGGTCTAGGGAAAGAAAAAATAGAATTAGACTTCCACCATCCTGGAGAAAAATACGTTTTCCTGTCAGCATTTGTAGCAGTTCCAACACTAGGAATCACTGGACTAATCATGTGGTTTGGAGTAGGAGGACAAGACTGGTACCTATGGGCGAGAATCTTACACGCACTAGCATTCATGTTAATGATGGTGGTATTAGCAGGGCACTTCTTTATGGCAATAAGCCCATCAAACTGGCCAGTTCTAAAAGCGATGTTCACGGATGGCTATGTAAGCTTGAAGTGGGCAATGCACCACAGCGGTGCTTGGGCGAAAAGGGTTTTGGCGAAAGTAAAGGGTGGAAGTGCTTCATAAATTCTTTTTCTTTTTCATCTCATTATATTTCTTCTTTTTCTCAGCAAGATCTATCTATTAACGAGAACGTTATTGCTCATTTTGAACAATTTTCCCTTATAGTCAAGCAATAGGGGGCAACCGAGGCAAGTCCCTTTCTTATAGTAGAAACACTCTCTACAACCATGATTCTCAAGTAACTTTAGAGCACACTTTGGGAGTTCCTCATATCTTTCTACGGTTTTGATTGGTACAACAACTTTACCGTATGTATCAAGTATAATATTGAATTCTAAATCATCGATTTCTGCTATTTCCCTAATGTGTCTATTTACTACTGCTTCGAGTGTTCTGTAATCTTCTCCAGCCATGAATAATATGACATTGAATTTCCCGGTAGAAGTGGATGCAAAGATTACGTATGGGCACTTAGATATTTCAGTTAGGAACCCCACATCTTTGGTTTTTATTTCGACTTTAGCTAGAACCATTTTGGCTTTTTCTGGATTGATTCCGACTTGTATCTCAAGTAAACCAATTTCCCTTAATTTAGAGATTCTCATGCTGACGGCGGGCTGTGAAATATTAAGTTTCTCGGCTAACTGTTTTTGTGTGATCCTAGGGTTTCGTGATATTAACTCAATTATCCTTTTGTCTTTTTCGTCGATTTTTTCCAAGAGTTTTGCCTCCATTTAACCAATGATATAAACTTTATTATAATAATAAGTTTTTTGCTTATTTCTTATTTGTATCAATAAAATGGAAGATAAAAATTATTTGCTTAAAATAGACGAC
>JAGSHR010000212.1 GCA_029855985.1 Candidatus Njordarchaeota archaeon | reverse complement strand
AGATGTGTATAAGAGACAGGCGTTATATTTTATACTATATTCAAAAAACGAGCGGCTTCTTGTAAGGTTTAATTAGAAATGTGTTTGTTAATAAAACAGTGTTCAATTATTGTTTGTTTTCACTTTCTTGTTTGAGTTGTTCTAGAACTTCCTTTATTGTTTTCTTTAGTATTGCAATATATTTGCATCTCACTTCATTGTTTTCTTTTTTCTCTTCAACTATCTCAATTTTATCATACACTATATTGAGTGTTTCCAGTACACCTTTAAGGTATCCTTGGAAGAATGAGCAGGCGTCTTTCTCGGTGCATTTTTGAACTTTTATACCCATTATCTCAAAGTATAACAGTTTATCGCTTAGCTCAAGGCTTTTTATTTTGAATTTTATGTGAGGTATCGCTAACGGTATCGTTATGTCCGTTAACTCTTGAACTCTCTCCCTAACCTTTAATAGGCTCTTTATCATTATGCCCTTTATTTCCTTGCTGAATACCTTCGATACGTCCTTAGAGAATTCTAGTAGTTTTTCCCTGTTAAACTTGTATTTTGTTGTCAGCACATATACTAGCGAGTCAAAGAATAAGGTTGAGTAATCATATGTTATAAACTCGTAAATTGCAGTTGAGTAAACTATGGTGTAGTATCCCACCTTCCTAAACTCTACGAACCCGAACTCCTTTAATCGCTCCAGGTATTTTTTCACTGTGTTCCTGTGATGCCCCGTTTTCTTCACGATCTCCTCAAGTGTCACTCCAAACGGCGAGTTTTGGATAACTTCTAGAATACTGGAAATTATCTCTTTATCCCTCGCCATCAAAAACACCGTTCAACTAAAAAACGAAAAAGGCTATTTTCCCCGTATTTCTTCACGAAAATATTGCAAATGCACGAAAAAAGGCACATTCGTAACAATGCACTAGAATTCACAAAGAAATCCTATTTTTAAAGTATTAACCCTTGGAAACCCCGAAGAATTAGTATAATGTGATAAATGCTTGGTGCCCCGGGCGGGATTTGAACCCGCGTCGCGGGCTTGATTGGCCACCCTCCTCGCGAACGGGGAGGGTTAAGGCCCGCATGCTTGGCCGGGCTACACCACCGGGGCTCTATAATGTTCCCTTTTATTCTCCATTTTTGTTTTTGTTTTTAAATCTTTTGGATTGCTAGGTCTTGTCCTTTGTACACTGGGACTGTATTCTTTATATGTTGCATAAAAATCATCTTTAAAATCAAGGTTTGTGTCGCCAAAGCGTGTTCATTATGCTAGAGGGGGAAAAGGTCCTCTTAAGGGGTTTGGAGTTAAGCGATGCCCCGATCCTACACAAATATGTTAATGACTGGGAAGTTAGAAAGTTTCTTCTTCACTTTTATCCTTTCTCTCTTGTTGACGAGGAGGAATTTATCAAGAGTTGTTGGGATCGCGCTAAGAAGGGAAGCGATTTCGTGTTTGGTATAGTCGAGAAATCAAGCGGTGAACTTATAGGAACCATCGGTCTCCACAAGGTTAATTGGAAAAATAGACACGCAGAGTTAGGAGTTACCATTTGGAGGAAGGACAAATGGGATAAGGGCTTGGGAACTGATGCCATCAAGGTTATTTTAAACTATGCTTTCGGGGAACTGAATCTCCACAAGGTTTATCTTAGAGTATTCGATTTTAACATTAGAGCCATAAGGGTTTACGAGAAAATTGGTTTCAAAAGAGAGGGGGTTCTTAGAGATGATCTTTGGCGTGATGGTCAATGGCATGACACTATTATTATGAGCATACTTGAGAACGAATTCTACCAAAAGATATAGTGTGTTAAAGGGTTTGCTACTAGAGGTGGATTTAGATATAGAATAGCAACTCGTTTATTTTCATCACGAGGAGGTCGATTTCTCTCTTATTCTTCTCCGGTTCTTTCTTTAACTCATCAAGTTTCTTTTTCGCGGCTTTTAGTAGGACTTTTTTCTTCGGGTGATTCATTGAGTCAATTGCCTTCTTTATTTTGTTTTCTATCTTGCTCTTCTCTAGCTCTAGTAATTCGTGCGATGTTTTCTTCGAGAATTGGATTATTTTGGGGGCCATCTCGCCCATTTCGTATATCTTCAGTATCTCGTAGGGGAATATTTCAGAAATAAGGAATAGTTTTAAAAGGTCTTGGTCAAAGTTTGCTGGCGGATGTAGCCTAACTATTAACTCTATTTCACCGTCACCGACTTCTACAACATAATAGATTAGCTTTGCACCCTCTATCTCTTTTTCATCTATTTTTTTGAGGTCTCTCTCCCTAAGTACAACTTTTCTAAGATCCTCTAACTCCTTGTCTATTCGCTTAATGTAAATTTCTCTGAGCTCTTTTATTTCATCCGCTTTTATCCTGGTTACCTCCTTTTATTGGTCTGAGGTGTTCGGGTCTAGCTATAACTTTCTTTATTTTGTTTCCATCCCTGACTTCTAAAACGTACGCTCTGCCCCTCTTCTCGATTATGACTCCGATTTTTCCGTGGAATCTTCTGTGGGGCATTCCCTTGTGGACTGATGGTTCCAGTAATATGAGGGCTTTTTCACCCACTTGGTACTCGTACATTATTCTGCTTAGCGGAGGCAGACCTCTTCTCCTTGGGTGTTTCCTTAGTATCTTTCTTGTTCTAGCTCTTAATCCTTTGCTGTGCTTCAACTATTGTCACCTCTACGTTATCTTGATTTATTTCCCTTTTGTTTTATTTAAAAATCTTTTAGTGATTGGGGAGAGTTAAAATCGTTGCAGAGGACTTACCAACTAGAACGGTGTGTTCAAACTGCGTAACATTCCTATTCTTCTCCTCAATTAGAGTCGGATAAGCGTTCAGTAACTTCTTTTTGTCCAACTCGTTCAGAATTTTTAATGCACTGTTAATTTGATTCTTTTTCTTTATCAACCACCTCAAAGCGAACGGCAAACCATTAAAAGTTGCGTACAATTTTTTGTAAATCAAACCGCTGGGTTTCTTCATTTTCCTCAACGAGAAGATGTATGTTTTAGTGTAATCTGGCTCGGTTTCTGAATCAGTTTTAGCAGGTATGAAGAACGGTTCAATCGCGATAACCATTCCCTCTTTGAGCTTGGGACCCTTGTTTAAACCCAAAAAATCTAGGCTCCGCGGCGTGTTAGGTATCGTTAATCCAGCGTGCAAATTGTACCTCTTAATTTCATGTCCATTAAGATCTGTAAGGACACTGTAACCGTGTTCATGAGCAGTTTTCCAAATCACTTCACTGACATCCCTAACCCTCACTCCATCCTTTATTACCTCAATTGCTTTTTCCAGAGCTTCCTTGTTTGCATCCATAATTCTTTTTGCCTCCTTTACATGTTTACCGACATAAACAGTTACAGCTGTGTCCCCAATGTATCCATCCACATGAGCGCCGACATCAATCTTAACAAATGAGTTATCATCAATGATACTTGGATCAAATGGGGGTGAAGTGTAGTGTGCCGCAACGTTATTGACCGATATGTTCACTGGGAAAGCAGGTTTCCCACCAAGCTTTTTTATGTAGGCTTCCCCGGCTTCACAGAGTTCAAGAATTTTTACTCCTTTCCTAACTTTTGATGCTATAAAGTCCCTAGCTTTAGCTGAGATCTCGCCCGCTAATAACCATTTTTCTTTCTCCTCGGGTTTTAATGCCATTTTATCTCGCCCGCCTTCTTATAAGCAAACAAGAATACAACTCCGAACACGAAACCACCAAGACCAATTGGTATTATTTGTAATAGGGGGTTAAAAAACACGTACCTTCTAGTTAACTCTATTCCAAGAAAGATAATGTATACAATCCACTTTGAAAACTTACCGAGCCCTTCTAATTCACTTTCTTTCCGTAAACCCTTTAATCTTCTAAGTATTCCCTCAATCACGGATAAAGTTAAAACACCAAGATACACAGTTGTTAGATCTAAGCCTACTAAAAATTGAACTGCTAACATCGCGAGTAAATATAAGCCCTCTATGGCATATATGGATTTAACAGGAATTTCTACTGTTTCATCAAACTGCTTAGCACCCTCATATATGAACCTAATAAAACTGCCTAGGGCGTTCATTGAAGCAATCATCAAGCTAATCAAATATATCGTGTATATATTCCCAACCCAAAAGCTTAATGTGAACGGAAGCAAAACTTTCAAAACAAACTCAAAGTATATTAGGAAAAGCTGTTCCAGGAAATAATAGAATACGAGTACATAGAGCGAAAACGTTAACAAAAGCACCAAGATTTTAATCTTCTTTTTCTCGAACTTGCGGGTTAAAATTAGAATAAAGTATATGAGAGAGAGCATTGATAAAACAGGGGTTAGAAGAGGCACAACCAATATCAGATAGATAAAAACAGCGTTTACAACGTAGAAAACCTTATAAAAATAACTTGTTCTCGTTAAGTACACGTTCACTAACTTATACGTTTTAGCCCACTTGTCTAGACCTCCATAGTAAATTATCATCCAAGGTAGAGCCAATAGTATTGGAAGAATAATAGACCTAACAACAGCGTGAGGTAACCCCATCAAATCCACATTGATAGGAATAAGATATGTTAATATTAAAAAATATAGAACTAGGAGGATACCTTGAAGGTCTACAAGCACTCTATACCACGTTTCAACGACTTCCTCTCTTAGTTTTTCCCTTCTTAGTGATTGCCTTACTTCCTCAATATCAACCCACTTGAAAACATCTATGTCGTCTTCTTCCCCCATTTTAAAACACTTTCGCGTTATTATTGCTCAAACAACCAAACGTCATCTGTTCTATCATATTCTATATACTCATCTTCCTTAAAGAATATACTTCTCTCCTTCAACGAGTTTTCTGGAGAATCACTTGCGTGAACAATGTTCCTCCCAATGTCTAATCCAAAGTCACCCCTAATTGTTCCAAATGCAGCCTCGATAGGGTTAGTGCTCCCAATCAAGTTTCTAACAACCTTTACTGCTTGAGGCCCTTTAACAACCATTACAACCACGGGACCAGATGTAACATACTTGATTAATCCCTCATAGAATGGTTTACCCTTGTGGACCTCGTAGAGTTTCTCCGCCTGCTCTTTGCTCATTTTTATCATTTTCATTGCCACAATCTTCAATCCTTTCTTCTCGATTCTAGAAATGACCTCTCCAACCAGACCTCTAGCCACACCATCTGGTTTTATCATAACGAATTCTAACTCAAATTCCACTTTTAATCACCCCAAACGCTTTTTTGCAGAAAAACAGTAAAAAACCTAGTTTAAAAAATCTTCAATAATCGATAAAAAACCATATAATGGAAATTTAGATAATTCTAAATATGCTTCACTTATGATTTAATTAAAAATGGTAATTAACCTAGACTAGGTGCCGATAATGAACATTGTAGATAAAGTTGTTGAAAGGAAATTAACAGGAATACACATACTTGTAGCAACCTTCCTCGGTAAAATGGCAGAACACGGGTACCTAAACCAAGGAGCCTTAAACCTCGTTATACCAGAAGTAACAAAAAACCTAGTGGAATACCTTAAATTCAAATACCCCACGGCGATCAACGATAACATGAGCGAAGAAGAGAAAATCAAAAAAGTCATGGAGATCCTAATAAACGAGCTGGATCCCTTCCCACAGCCCCTCATCTCACTAAAAAACGATAAAATAGATATAGCCATAGAAACCAACAAGTGCAAATTTTGCCCCATTGGTGTAGGCGGAGCCGAGCTGCCAGGTACACTCTGCATGTTCCCAGAATTAATAAAACAGATCATAAACTCAATGCTAAACGAGTCATACGAGGTTTCCATCCCACTAACAAAAGTCAAAGGACGATGCCTCTTTGAATTAAAGAAAAAGTAACTCAAAACTTTTTGGTGCGGGGGGAGGGATTCGAACCCTCGCAGGCCTACGCCACCAGAGCCTGAATCTGGCCCCTTTGACCGCTCGGGAACCCCCGCGATTTGTAATTAATGATTTAATGTATAGAACAAGAGTTATAAAATTTTACCAAATAAGGGTTTGAAATAATTAATTGCTTTCATTCTCGTTCGCTTGTCTCTCCGCTTTCTACATCCACGTTTTCTTCCAGTTTATTCTTTTGGTAATATGATACGTTCAAGTAGATTATTGATTTTCTGTCAAACATTTTTATGAAAGCTGAGTAGAACACCTTCTTAACCAGGTCCTCTGGCACGCGACCTAATAGGTACTCTAGTATTAATTCTAGGAGAACTCTGTTTCTCGGTATCCATGTTGGGGCTATGGGTATGACTCTAACCCCTTTCTCTATGTATTTGTTGTCTATGAGTTCAGCTGGAATCTCATCGATAATGTTTGTTATTTCAAGGAATTTCTTCAAGTTTTGTCCTCTTAAGGCCACTCTAAAGTGCTCGAACCATAATAATTGCAGGGTTCTATAGGGGTTCACGCGAATCATGACCTTAACAGGGACGAGATCGTCAATTTCGTCCAAAAACTTCTCTATCCAATCCTTAGCCTTATTGGTTTTAACTCTAAGTATAATTGCATCAATAGAGTAGCTACCATAGGGTAACATTGTGTACCTCTCTTCCTCCTCTTCCTCATCCATCAGATTGCTCATGGTAAATCACCTCTATTTCGTGAACCCCCTATTAAATAATCTCTCGAAATGCAAATTTAAAAATATTCAAAATAACGCTACATCTGTTAAACTGAGAAATACACTCCCAATGGAAAAATTATTTGGAAACAAACAATATTTAAACAAATCGTCTATTTATTTTAACTCAACAAAGTGGATCTGAGAAATCAAAAATTTACCCAGTTAAAAACAGGGAAAAAGAAGGTTCTAGAAAGAGAACTCACTCTTTACTAAAGTAAGCCACTATGAGCCCAGGTATCATAAATGACATGACAAGTGAAAACGAAAATGCATCCAATGTTCTCCCTACGAATACAGGGTGAACAATAACTAAGCTAAATATCCACAAGAAAAACAACACTTGGACAATAATCACAATAATTGACGAAATCAACGGGACCTCCCATTCATGCTTAACCAGCATTGCTTTTTTCAAGTAGTCAATAGTTATGTACCCCAACGCCTCAAAACCTATCAACGAAGTCAAGCTTATCGCAACAAAATAAATCAACTCGTCACCATAAATCCCATAAATCGACGCTAAATAAGTCTCTAGGGCAATAGCCAAGAAAGCAAAAACCGTTAGGATACTCAATTCACTTTTCTTAACAGCCACTTACTAGCACCCCTACACAATAATGAAATTAATTATTTAGATTATTCAATCTTTGACTCACAAACATTAACAATACAAAAATACGAAAGATGTTTTTTAGCTATATAACTTTAGGTAAATAATGTCATCTGCCGCATTTTTTAAAGCAACCGCGAAACCAGGCTCGAACCCCATTATGATTGAAATAGCACCCTCCTCTTTTATCTTTTGCAATATTGGAAGACATCTAGTGTCCCGACTTCCAACAATCACTACATCAATATCGTGCTTCTTCAACATCTTCATGACCTCTGTGGCCATTGCAACGTGAACGTCACCCGGTGGAATTAAAACTTCAAAGCCACTATTATTCAAAGCTTTTATTAGAGACTGGGGAGCATCTGGACTGAGAACAGCAATGGATTTCGAAACTCTTCCTATCCTCTCGGCCTTCTCAATTATATCCTTTAGCGCAACATGCTTCCCATCGATCTTCCTTAGGAGGTTTGGACCGTCAATCACAATACCTACTTCTTTTTTCCCGTGCCTAAGAAAACGCTTTATATAAGAAACTAGCTTCTTAGTCGGTATAGACATTAAGGTAAATAAATCGAGTTTTTCCGATAACAGGTCCTCTTCTTCCAACTCTTCTTCTTTTTCCATGAGGTACACCTAAAAATTATAAAAAGGTGGAAAAGATTTACTTCTTTTTCGCATACCTTACGATATAAATATTTCTCAACCTATTCAACAACCTATTTCTAGACTGCTTGTACCTCTTAATGTCATTAAACTGGGATTCGGCCCTCACAAGTAACTCTTTCTTGCCAAGTTTGCCCCCGAGGAAGTTTGACCAATCCATTATAAGCTCTCTTCTCGTAAAGTTTATCTTGTCCTCTAAGTTGCTTAACTCAGTGGCTATCTTGTAAACATCCCTGTCAGCACTTAATTCTCTTGCCAACAACTTTAATCTGTCCCTGTACTTCTTGGTTGTATTCAACAACCTCGTCAAGTTATCCCTAATTGTTTTTGGGGACTTCCTCACAGTTAGCTTAGATTGAATAAATTGATCCAATGCTTCCTCTGCAGCGACATACTCCTCATACAAAACCAAATACTTGTTCAGTTTTGACTCCATTTCCTTCTTTTCTTCGATAGTCAATTCCACTGCCTTTTCTTTCTCCTTTCTCCTTATGTATTCGCTCACACTCAAATTCAATATGCTCAGTAAGAAGAAAACTATCACAAACAATCTTACGGTTAAGTCAAATAGTGGCATATAGTTAGTCTCAATTACAATCCTTAGCAACCTATTCTCATCAGGATCAACACTCGTTACACTGAAAGTCTTAGTCGTGTAGACCACTAATCCCAGGGATCCAACAGTAGCGTACTCTGTATAGTTTTTGATCTCCATTCCAGAGATTTGAGCGACCCTATATTCTGATGGATATGATATGGAGAATCTCACAGCTAGAACTGTGGAGTTAATTATCGGGATAGCGGGAATCGTCACGTTCCAATGAGTATCATTATAGTTAAACCACCTATTTCCGCTATCCAGCTCATATTCCAATGTAACTTTATATGGACCGTCATAAACTAGAGGTGTCCTAAAGCTTACTCGGTATGCATCGTAATCCTCTGGTATCAGTTCTGAAGCCGTCTTTGCAACGGTAATTTTACCTAGATCATCAGAGGCTATTGGGTCAGAAACTCCTTTCGGTAGGCCAATAACGACATCCGTGATTCTCCATGTCGCATAGGCGGGAGGCTTTGTGGCTTTAGGAGAAATCACATTAAAGTAAAATGTGTCTTTGATTAACAATTTTCCTGTGATCGTGAATGTTAAATCACGGTTTACTTGGGAGACATACATTATGGGTGTGGTTGTTCTCCAATAAAGATTAACGATAGTTTCATCACTCGGAGACCACATGTTAAATAGGACTTCTCCTGAAAAGGCGTACTTGTATATTGTTTCGCCCTCTTTGGTTCCGTTTGAAGGTGTTATCCTGTCTGTCAATAAGTGAGCTTGGCTGTCTTGAAGCTTAAAGTATGTAATATGATCATTCACGAGGTAAGGCAACAATATTTTTTGCGAGAACTTTAAAGAGAAAACGAGAGAATCCCCCTCTAACTCAAAGCTTGGCAGTTGTCTAATGTTTGCATAGATTGAAACTGTGTAACTGCTGTCCTTCTTCACGTATTGACCAAGGATAACAACAAACCCAATATAATCTCCAATCTGCATGTACGGGTACCAATGCAGTTGCTTCTTGTAGCCCAAGTCAGAGATGCCCAATATTCTTAAATTGTACAACTCTGCCAATTCACTTAACTTGTAAAAGACTAGGAAAGCATTAAACTCCCTAATATCCTTATTCTCAAATTTGACTGTATCGTTTAACGTCATAACACCGTACGGGCTAACAGTAACTGTTCTAGTCGAGTAAATGCTCACATTGTAATCAAAACCCAAAAGATGAAACATAGGATAGCTATGGGACGCACCGTTTGAATTTGTGGAAATAATTTCGTTGCTAGAATTGGAGGCCATAGTTATCATTGTAAAGCTCGACATAACCATAAGCATTATCAAACTGGCAGCAAACAGTGCTCTTGACCATCTCATTTGATTCGAACCTCACAAAGGAACTAACGTAAAAAATGCATTAACTAAAAACTCTATAGAATTAACAAATATCTCTTTATAAGTATTAAAAAAAGATATCACCTAACTAAGGTAAATGCTGAATCTCAATACATTTAATCGCGTGAAAAAAATGTGTGGTATTTGTGGGTTCAATTTTAAGGATGAGGATCTAATAAAGAAGATGCTTAATAGCTTGAAACATAGGGGGCCTGACGATGAAGGTTTTTACGCTAATAATTCGATCTCTATTGGCAATACAAGATTGAGTATTATTGATCTTAGAGACGTAGCAAGACAACCTATTTTCAACGAGGATGAGTCAATCGCGATTGTCTTTAATGGAGAAGTATACAATTATATAGAACTGAGAGAAGAGTTAATGGAAAGAGGCCATAGGTTTAAAACTATGAGCGATACGGAAGTTATTGTTCATGCTTACGAGGAATGGGGTTTTAAGTGTGTTAATAGGTTTAATGGGATGTGGGCTTTCGCAATTTATGATTCTAAAAAAGGGATACTATTTCTTAGTCGTGATAGACTTGGGATAAAGCCCCTTTATTATTATTT
>JAGSHR010000214.1 GCA_029855985.1 Candidatus Njordarchaeota archaeon | reverse complement strand
TTCAATCAAGGTCAAAAAGGAACTAGTAGAATTGGCAGACAAAATGGTCAAATACGGAATAGCCAAAAGTAGGTCGAATGCCTTTAACATAATGATAGAGAAGGGAATAAAAAAAGTAAGAGAAGAAGTGGAATTTTGGGATAATGTCCACGAAAAGGCGGAAGAATTCAAGAGAAAAAGAGTAAAACTGAAACACGGTAAGCTAAACGATCTCCTCAAGGAGGACCGTCAAAGATGATTTATTTGGACACAAATGTTATCATATCATACATGGATGAGGCTGACCCAAATCACGAAACCGCAAAAAAGTTTATTAAAAGCAGTCATCGTGAGAAAAAGCTAGTTAGCCAATTGACAGTGGTAGAGTTAGCGTCGGTTTACGCGAGGGGCAATATTAGTGAGCCTCAAGCTTTTGCAATCTATTCAATTAAGGAGGTCGAAGCTGAAATAATAAGTGTTGACTTCTCTCAGGTTCTCAATGAGGCTTTTAGGTTATCTCACACAGTCAAATTGCGAACACTAGATTTAATCCATATTTCCATATGCAAGACGAAAAACGTAAAGAACTTCTTGACGTTCGACAAGGACATAATCGCAAAAAAGGATAATTTAAAGAAGATTGGTATTAATGTTATCGAACCGAAATAAATAAAATGAACGAGAATAATCCTGGCTGTGTCAAACACAATCTAAAATCCTAGAAAGTTTTTTACGCTCAAAATTCTATCTGTTATTTGTGGATTCAAACTTCTTGTTTGGTGAAATAGTTGAATGATTTTAATAATGTAGAGGCCTATAATTATCTTCACCGTGCCCTCCCGGATGATGTAAATCGATTAATAACTCTTGGTTATTTCGACGGAGCTGTTAATAGAATTAATCAACTACTAAAAAGAAAGATTGAATCAGGGTTAAAATACAGGTTAATTTATGAGTTAGAGCGACTTAAAAGAATAAGGAAAGACTTTTCGATAAGTGAAAAAGAAGCTTTGGAGAAAATCAAGGAAACTTTCCCCGGAATAAGTGGTGACACCATGGAGAGATGGGAGGAAAATGGTTGGTTGGAATTCATCATGATCAACGGAGAAAAGTACTATTACAACCGATTTCTCGATAACTTGCTTTTCATGTGCCTTGACGACATATGTAAAAAGAAATTGGAGGAAAGGAACAGAGAGGAGAAAACTGCAAGGAGAATCAAGCTATTAGCCGAACACGTGAAGAGCATAAAACACGGAGTAGAAGAGGGATACGTCAAGCCGAGGAAAGTAAAGGCTGGAATAAAGGTTAAAATAAGGGAGAACGCTATAGAAAAAGGAGAAAAAGTGAGATGCTGGCTACCATTCCCAAAACACGGTGATCAGACAAGAGAAGTTAGGCTCCTCAGAGCTTATCCGAATAAGTACAGTATTGCGCCTAGCGATGTGGAACAGCGAACAATATACTTTGAGTTTAACTATGACCCCGAATTCAACAATCATTGTCTCGTCGAATTCGAATATGAGATCACGGCATACTACAAGAGAGTGGACCCACAAATGGTTAGACCATACGACGAGAATTCCCCAACTTACAAGGAATATACAAGTGAGAAACCCCCGCACATGGTGTTCACAAGGACTCTAAAAGCCCTAGCAGATGAAATCATTGACGGAGAGGAGAACCCATACCTAAAAGCAAAGAAAATATACGAATGGATAACAACAAACGTTAACTACACATATGTGAGAGAGTACTCCACATACGAAACAATCCCCGAATACGTGGCAAAGAACCTAAGAGGAGACTGCGGGTTCCAAGCACTACTCTTTATAACGCTTTCAAGAATCGCTGGAATTCCAAGCAAATGGCAGAGTGGGTGGTACGCTGATCCCTCCTTGGATTCCCCAGGACCGCACGATTGGGCAATGTTCTACATTGAACCATACGGTTGGCTCTTCGCTGATTTGTCCTTTGGGGGAAGGTGGAGGAGAATTAACTTGGATGTATACGAGTTCTATTTTGGCGGTATAGACAGTTATAGAACTGTTTTCAACTCTGATATTCAGGGAGACTTTAATCCCCCCAAGAAATTCTTGAGAAGCGACCCCGTGGATAATCAAAGGGGAGAAGTTGAAACAGAGAATAGAAACCTTTACTTTAATGAATTTGAAACTGAGATATACTATGTTCACAGTTAAACGAAGTATTTCCTTTCTTTTAAATCCCTTGTTTTATCGATTCTCAAAATGATGTCCCTAGAGTGTTCTAGTAACTCGCTGATATCAGCATTACCCAGTATCATCAAGGCCTCGGATAAATCAGCGTCAAACCTTTTTAGCTTTCTGGCAACTTGTTTAAGTTTCTTTTGAACCTCGATTATGGAGTTTCTAAGGTTGCTTTCTGTTTTGGGTAAATCGATTTCTAATCTGAAGAGGAAGAGGGATTTATAGGTCTCCAGCGTGAAGTGCAGAAAGTTTATGAGTTTACTTATGTACACATCGTTTGTCTCACTAATGTAGTCGTATATGACTTCTATCGCTGAATTGATCCTCAAAAGATCACCGTTGTATTCCTTTTGTTTCCATGTATCAAGTATGTTGTTTAGGTTTTTTAAAAGTTTTCGGAGAAAAATTTAAAAAGAGTATAACTTAGGTATGCCCACTTTTATATTTTTTGAACATCAAGTACTAACTAATATTTTTCACTAAGATCATACACTCCAGACTTCTTAAAATAGTAAGAGATTGCTGCAACATGTGTTGCTACAGCGACTAATGCCACGATAAAAGAAACGTTAATCAAAACTTCAAAGCTTAACTTAAAGGGCAGCCAGATGTCCAATGGAGAATAGTTTAACCAACTAACCATAAAGTAAAGGGAAACACCATATATAGGAACTGCTAGCATAACTCCTAAGAAAGTTAAAACAACAGATTCAGGGGCAAGAAGAGATAAAGCCTTTTTAACTGTTCCACCAAAAACTTTATTCAAAGCTAATTCGTACCTGCGATTGTACATGTCTATGAAGAATATCATGGCTACACTCACGGCAACTCCAAAAACAAGAATTCCAATAATAGAATCTAGGATATAATTAACGTTCCTATAGTACTCTCTAACGGCGTTTACCGCTTTGCTTTTCGTTGTAACCTGCCCAAAAAACCTATTCTCAACCATCAGCTGATAGATCTCCTCGCCCGTTGATTCTACACCATAGCCATTTTTAACCTTCACTAACAGAACATTTGGATTTACACTAATATTATACTTATTGTTCTTTAATACTGAGAGGTGGAATAGTATCAGCCAACCGCCATTATAACTTGAATCAATAATACCTGTAACTAAAACGTCCGTGCCCATCGTTGTGCCCAACGGGTGAAGCACCTTTAAAACCAATCTGTCCCCAACATGCAAATCGAATAACTCTGCAATCTTCTTGGTTATCACGACACCTTTGCTACTTAATTGTCCCTCTACGTATCTAAATTTGATAAGCGTTTCATTCCCATTCATGCCAATAACTAGTAGTGAGTTATATGGGGGCTCGATAGTTTTCTCTTTGCTTCCGACCGTTAGAACCGGTAGGGGCGCAATCACTAATTTTTCAGTGTAATTAACTGAATCGATGGAATCCAAGTACGAGGTGAGATTAGGGAGATTAAGAGGATTCTCTAATTGAACCATAATGTCCCATCGCATGTCTTCATTGAGCATTCTAACGTGTTCGCTATACGCTTGATTTGATAAAGTGATAAAACTTGAGGAGAGCGAGATTGAGAGGGCAACTAACAATATTAAAGCGGTGCTCCGAAGTTTTCGATTAAAAATGCTTCTAAGTGTGTAGTTTAAACCTAGGAACCTAGATTTGAAAACGAGGTGTCTAGCTGGCTTAACATCTATGTCGCCGAATTTTATTAATTCATTGAGGGGGCGTATGCGCAAACTAGAGGCCAATTTCAGTGATACAATTGTGGATGCGATTGTGACAATAATTAAGTCTAGGATGGCGTTAAACGTGAAAATATTTATTTTAACACTGATACTCGGTAGGTAAGATATCCCCATTATGATTTTGTAGGCCAAAGTGACGCTTAGGGGTATAGCGATTATCATAGATAGTAAGAGGATGAGTAGAACTTGGGTTACCACCAGTAACACTATGCTTTTTTGTGATAAACCGATACTCTGGAGAACACCAAATTCCTTAATTCTCCTTCTTAGATCAATGTAAACATAGAAGCCGATAGTTGACAATATGATTAACAACGTTATTAGCCTTGCTAGATATAATATTGGATCCAGGCTGGTAAGCAACTGCATAAAATTAACAGGTCTAATCGTTACGTACCCATCAAGCCCTTTTTCACGAATCAAACTGTAAATCTCATAAGCGACCCTACCAATCTCGCTGAATGTAGCGACTCTAACTCTTATCTCATTGTAAGCATTCTCAACACCCAATATGCTCCACATTGTTTCTAGGGGTATTAAAAAGAAGCCAGTAGAACTGTATTTGAAAGAGGGAGCCCACACGCATGAACCCACACCCATAATAGTGAAAGAGTGATTCAGCAGTTTAACCGTATCTCCAAGCTTTAGATTGTTTCTCTCAGCAATCCCCTCGTCAACAAAAACAACGAAACCGTTAAAATGCTCCCAATCTATACCTGGAATCTTGTCCACTTTCGGATTCTTCGGAACACCGTAAACATTAACTAGCACTGTCTCGTTGTTGACGCTAAAGAAATCAAAATAGTTAACGAATCCCTCAACTCCCTCCACGCCTCTTACAGTTGAGATGTCCTCCATTAAGGTCCCATTAAAAAAACGCGGGTAACTTTTCACTACGATCTGCGATAGCCTATAATTTGAATCAAGACCACTAAAAGTTGAATACGTGGAATCAACAAGATAATCAACAGTTAAAATCATTGAAAACGAAACAGTAACCGCAAGAACAAGAACAAAAACATTCTTCCAGTATCTCCTGAAAAACTTCAAATTATAGATAAGACCATAAAGTAAACCCAATACTAATCAGCCACCAACACTCGAACCAGCAAATAAACAAAAATCCTATAAGCTTAATAAAAATTCGTAAACAGATAGATTCAAACATTCACAAAATGATTAATAAGAAAATAATTGGATTTGGAGAAGGAATTTCATTGGATTTCATTTCAATTATCTTTGTTTGCTGTACGGTTTTAGCCCCCTGGAGTACCGTGGGAAACAGAATAATAGTATACTAGCTCGAACAAATCCTTCTCTGATAGTGTCTGTTTCTCTATTATCGTTTTCTCTATCTTTTTTAGGAGTGCGTGGTGGCGTCTTTCATCCTCCAATATGTATCCAATTATTAGCTTTACGTGCTCGTTATCTGTTTTTTCTAGTAATTCACTGTATGTCCTTATTGCTTCCTCTTCCATTTTTATATGTTCCCTTATCCCATCTATTAGTTTATTGGAAACAGCCTCAGAGATCAACGGGGTCTTTGACTCCAACAAGGCTAGCAGAGAGAGAAGCATGTTTTTGTGTTTTAGAGAATCGTAACCTATCCCCCTTAGCAGTTCCCTTATTAATATGTTATCTAACTGTTTGGTGTTTTCCTCAACCATATCAACTATCTTTTGTTCAAGTTCTGCTTGCTTTTTCAGAAAGGCTTTTAACTCGTTTTCTTCCATTTATTGGCACCTTTTTAAAATAAGCTATCCTAAAATAACCTTATTTACATTAAAAGCCTTATCCCTAGAAATCATATCACC
>JAGSHR010000210.1 GCA_029855985.1 Candidatus Njordarchaeota archaeon | reverse complement strand
AGGTTACGGTGATTACCGAGTAGAAGATTGCTCTAACCACGTTCCTTTTCGGGTCTTTTATCTCTTGTGATAGCGTTGCAATTATATCGAAACCCTCAAAAGCAATGAAAATAGTCGCAGAGTAAATGAGTATATCGTTCAAACCGTGGTTAAAGAAGCTGTTAAATGGAATCTTTTCAATGTTAATGTAACCAAAGAAAACAATTACCCCTAAAACAACAAGTTTGAACATGGTCAATAATGATTCAGCTTTCGCGCTCTCTTCAATACCAATATAATTCAAAACAAAGAAGATAATAATCACAAAAATTGACACAGTAAGATGATCAAAACCGGTCATGATTTCAACATAGAGACCAAGGACACCAGCGTAAAACGCACCAGCAACAGAATAAGCTAGAAAGAACCACCAGCCGGTGAGAAATGCAGCCTTACTCCTCAAGATGGTCTTTGTGTAAGAAAAGCCACCACCAGACCCAACAACAACCGTGGAAAACTTCCCGTAAATATAACCAGTAGAAATAGAGGTTAAACCAGCAATGAAGATTGACAAGATAGCATCCCAACCTAACTTAACAGCTAACAATCCAGACAGGGCAAAGACGCCAGCACCAATCATACCGCCTATACCGAACATTACTGCGCCAAACAAACCCAATGATTCTCTTAGCGAGTTTTCACCCTTCTCACTCATCTAGATTAACTCCATCGAGCCGAGAAATGACTAAAATTCAACCAATTAAAACACACCCTATGCACCCATGGGGGGAATAAATTATCAAATAACAGAAAAAACAATATAAAAGAAGTTATTTGTTTGCTGTCCTTACATTGTAGTGATAATACTTCATTATATTAATTAGAAGTTCTATCGTATTGGAACATTGAGTTTTTGCTTAATGTTGGAGCTTTGGATCTCTGGGAAATACTGGATATACTTAATATATTTATATTGTTTCAGTTTTCTATTTTGTTGAGAGGTTTATACGTAAATATACGTATTATTGGTGTTTGGAAATGGAAATCATAGAAGCATTAGAGAGAGCTAAAGTCTCAAGCTTCCACTACAAAATCATGGCAATATCATTTCTAGCCTACGCTTTAACCGCTATGGACGTATTGTACATCGCAGCCCTGTTAAAATCAATTCAATTGGAAATGGGTTTCGACAACTTCATGAGAACAATTGTTGCGGCAATAGGTTACCTCGGTATGTTCATTGGTGCAATATCCTTCGGGTATCTCGCTGACAGAATCGGCAGAAAAAACTCACTAGCGCTAGCGGTAACCCTATACAGCATATTCACTTTATTATGTGGCGCAGCTTGGGACGTCTACAGTTTAATAATTTTCAGAACAATAGCGGGTATAGGATTAGGTGGCGCACTACCTATACCTGGAGTCTACATTTCAGAATACATTCCGTCAAAGATTAGGGGCACAGCCACCGGGCTTATAGAGACAGCGTGGGTTTGGGGAGTACTTCTTGGACTAGTTATAGAGTATTTTGCTTTACCAAGTCTAGGTTGGAGACTGACCTTCTATATAGGGATTATCCCAATTCTCCTAGTGCCTTTCATCTACAAGGTCTTACCCGAATCGATTAGGTACCTCGAAAGAAAAGGTCGAATCGAAGAAGCTATAGCAACTTTAAGGAGGGAAGGATTAATAACTGGTGAAATAGAGGCAAAAACTCCGCTACCAAAAAGATCAATGAAAGAGCTTTTAGGAGGAAAATACCTAAAGAGAGTTATTTTAATCGTGACCCTGTGGATGGTGCTAGTGTACACTTACCATGGAATATTCCTTTGGTACCCAACATTCATTCAAGAAAACTTCTTCCCAACTAAAGGTGTACAAAGCGTATTAGCGGCCTACATTTTAATCACAGTGTTCCAAATACCAGGATACTACTCCGCAACATTTCTTCTCGACAGGTGGGGAAGAAAACCTGTCCTAATCACATATTTGTTGGGGGCAGCAATTGGAACCAGCATTATAGCGATATACTTTAGCTTCGAAACAGCATTAATCGGCGGAATACTAATATCCATATTCAACTTGGGAGCATGGGCAGGACTATACACATACACACCAGAACTGTTCCCAACGGATTATCGTGGAACAGCAGCGGGTTTAGCTGCAAGCTTCGGTAGGATCGCAGGAATAATAGGAGTATTCGTAACTGGAATACTCTACGAGACAGGGGGCCTATCGCTCTCATTCGCAGTCTTCACAATAATACACGTAATCGGGGCAATAACAGTAGCAATCTTAGGCATAGAAACAATGAAAAGAAAATTAGAAGAGCTCAATTAGACGAAACAAATTCTTCCATAAATTCTTTATTTTTAAAGAATATTTATTGCTTTCCTAATTCCCTGATACAAACGTTATTGGAGAAGACAATCACAAAATTAATAAATTCGCTTTTTTCGTGAAAAATTCGTTGCAAAATTCTAAATTGTCAATTTCTTATGTTATGAATGGGTGGATTTCTTTTGGAACTGTGATGTGACACGAAATGGTTGACGATGACGTGAAAAGGCTGGCCAAGCTGAGTAGAGAAAATATTCTCATATCGTCTCCCACTAGGTTGTCAATCATGATTCTCCTGTATTTAAACAAGAAATTCAAGTTTTCGTCTCTCCAGAAGGCTTTGAATTTGACACCAGGTAATCTAGCTAGTCACTTGAAAAAATTGAGCGATAAGGGTTACGTGAAAATAAAGAAGACTTTCATAGAGTTAAAGCCCGCAACGATCATCATGATAACAGAGGAGGGGGCGAAAAAGCTGAGAGAAACTATTGGGGAATTGAAAAACATTCTCGAGGCGTTTGAAAAAATGGATATTAAAGAGATAGACGCAAGAGACTAGGTTTTTTATTCTTTCTCAACGGATTTTAGTCTGAATTTATTAAATATGTAAAATGCTAGCATGCTGTAGAATATTGTCCATATTGTTAGTAGTGATATGTCGGGTAGAGCTTCTTGCGGTTTAGTTAATTCCGCGAGCATTAGTGTTTTTCTCAATGCGGTGATTCCCGCTCTCCATGGGAATATGTCAAGTAGAGTGAATTCTCTGCCCATGAAGTATCCAAATGTTAAGTTTGGTACTGGGAAGTAACCTGCTAGGTAAAGTGACAGGATTATTATCACGATCATTGACACTGTGCCCGCAACCTTTGGTGACACGAAGGATACAATGATTAAACTTATGGCGGCAGTAATGATGCCTGCTAGCACTAACACAACTAGTGCTAAAACATAGTTAATCGGGTCGCCCCCCACTTTCACGTAACCAAGGGCTAGTGAAACTGTTATTAGGACTGCACTTTGGAAAAGGGAAATGATGCCCCATGTTAACAGTGCTCCGCCAATGTACTCCTCTGATCTAACTTTTGTTAACTTTATTCTGTGAATGAAGCCTGTTTCTATTTCTCCACCCACCATGTAGATTGCCGCTATTGCTCCCAGCATTATGCTTTGCATTATTTGGCCAGGTACAAGTACAGCGAAGTACATTTTGGCGAAGGACTCTTTGAGTGATCCCGTGGCCCCTGGTGTTTCAAACACTATGTTGAATGTTTTAGTGAAGTCTAGTTTTTCTGTTGAATTTTCTTCAAGTATTTTTACTTGGTATTTTTCTTCTAAGTATTTAGTGTAGGTACTTGTAAAGTTCCTTGTTACAAGGCTTGCATATTCTATGAGGTTTTTCCACATTCCCTCATAAGTGTTCATGGCCTTTGAGTAAGTGGGATCTCCGATGATTTCTATAGTGAGGTTGTACTTTGTTGGCGCGATTTTTTCCGTTTCGTTTATTATTTCAAGGCACTTGTTTGCTAGTGTAGTGTTGCCTTCTTTGTATGCTTCTTGGAGTTTTGCTGTCACTGTGTCCATTATCTGATAGTAGGCTATTGACTTCGCGAACTCTAAGAGGTTCTTAGAGAAAGATTTTGGAATCACAATTACAGCTGCAACTTCGAGTCTAACTACTTTATCTCTTGCCTCATTTTTATCGTTAAATTTTACTAGGTTATACATTTTTGTATTTGTTCCATTGTAGGTTAAATTATCTAGGTATTTTAGGAATCCTTCGCTGTAATTTAGCTGTAAATGTGTGTCGCCAAAATTTATTGTTGTTCCTTGATCTAGGTTCATGTAACCAACAGTTATAGTTGTTGGCGTGGAATACGTTGCATAGGCCATGCTTCCATATATTAACAGGAATATCAAGGGGAAACCAATAATGTAGAGGTATAATTCTTTGCTCCTTATAAGGTATTTAACCTTGTATTTTACAATATCTATAATTTTCATGATTGAAGCACCTCATTCAAGTTTTTTACCTGTTAAGATTAAGAAGGCGTCTTCGAGAGACGGCTTTCTAATGGAGCTAGCCAAGATTAAATCCTTAAACTCTTGTTTCCCCTCTAATTTTGAAACAAGTTCGATGGGTTCATGGGTTTTAACGATTAACTTGTCTCCAACCGCTACAAACTCGTTATTCTTGATGATCTTTAAGAGTTCGTCTCTCAATTTCCCATTCTTCCTAGTGTCCAACAGGATGTCTAAGAGTACTTCACCACAGATTTGTTCCTTTATTTCATTTGGTTTCCCAACCTTTATTATTTTTCCCTCATCCATTATCGCGACGCGATTCGCTAGTTTCTCCGCCTCATCTATCAAGTGGGTCGTGATGATTATGGTTTTTTTCTTTTCTTTTAATACTTCTAAGCTCGATAGTAACTCTGCCCTAGCAATCGGGTCTAATCCTGTTGTCGGCTCGTCGAGTATGAGTATCTCTGGGTCATTGAGGAGCGATGTCGCTATAGTTAGTTTCCTCTTCATGCCACCTGAAAGTTTTTCTGCTCGTTTTTTCCTATGTTCGCTCAAGCCAAAGAGTTCCAGCAACTCCCTGATTTTCCTTTTTCTCTCCTCTTTCTTGATATCGTAGAGTGAAGCGAAGTAATCCATGTTTTCTTCTACTGTTAACAAGTCTAATAGCATGTTTTCTTGCGGAACATAACTGATCTTTAGCCTGGTTTCTGTTGTTAATAGTTTTTCTATTGGGGTGTCGAAGATGAATACTTGTCCATTTGTGGGTTTGATTTGCCCAATGAGTATTTTTATTAGGGTGCTTTTTCCCGCTCCGTTGGGTCCTAGGATTGCTAGGATTTCCCCTTTGTATATGTCCAGGTTTACTCCTTTTAGTGCCGTTACGCCGTTTTCGTAGGTTTTCTTTAGGTTTCTTATTTTGATTGCGATTTGCAGTTTTCTCACCCTTTGCTTTTTCGTTCTGTTTATCCTAGTATCTTAATTTTTATTTAAACAGTAATGTTTATTTGCAATGCAAAGCACTTTGCAGTACAAAGTAACATTCGAATTTAAAAGCAACTAAATCAAAATACAAGTTAGAGAAGAGGGTGGCGTTAAAATGACAGAAAAAATCGATCAAACGAAAATCAAAGAATTACTAGAGGTACTCAACGTCCTAGAACGCTACAACTATTACGTCATCAGAAGGTCAATAGGCATACTCTACCTACTAATATCCGCCACCATAAGCTTTGGGCTCCTAATCTTCATATATTTCCTAGAAGTGTTCAAAGGAATAAGCCTATTCATAATAAGTCTAACCTTTTTCATTGTAGTAGTCTTAGCCGTTATTCTGCTTTCGGGAAGCATCTTCAAAACCACAATGCTCTACATGGAAAAGAAAAAAGTGAGAAAGAAGAACAACATTAGTAGTATCATGTGGACACTAGCAACAATAATAATTATACCTCTAATGATTCTCTCTCAATACTACAATTTGCCATACTACCTATCTCCCCTATATATTCAATTAATGGTTGCCGTTGGGAACCTGGGAAACTACTTGGAGAGTCGTAGAGAAAAAGATTACCCTGGAAAGGTCGAAAGAGAATACTTAGTAGTTTCAATCTTCTTATTTGCAACACTACCAGCATTCGTCTTATTCCCCGAATACTGTTGGCTCACCCTAACAATAACAGCACTAGGAAGCGCCTACATAACCGGCCTATACCTAATACTAACAGCAGAAAAAGCACTTGAAGCAAAAACACTCGACCACCACAGAGAAGAAATATCGTTCTAATAAAAAATTAAAGCATTATTGTATTTGTATTAGTTTTTATTGCATTTCAGGTTTTAACAATGGCTTTTAAGGTTGTTAGATGATTGGCCTCTTTTCTTGAAATATGCGAGTTATTAGGCCGTCTGAAATTGGTCCTAGGATAGGCTTTGTATATTCTGTTGTTAGGGTTAAGCTTCTTAAGTTTATTTTTTCATATTGTTAGTTGAAATTGTTATTCAATGTGTAGTAACAGGCTTTTGATTTGGATTAAAAGAAGTTCTATAGCATGTAGTTTAACTGAAAAATAGGCAACTAAAAAACGAAATAAGGCTCACATATATGCTGGTTAAATAAAGGCGAATTCAACGTAGAAACTCTAATAAAACACGTTTCTATATTTAGAAACGCTTTTACTAATATGAATTTTTCCAAAATCAACGTGCTGGGAACCGAAGGAATATTTTTCGTATTTCTTGTTCCACTTGTTTTATGCAGGTTTTTCTGTCGCTGTTTTTCCTCGCTAATTTATCTATCCCTGTTAGTTTCTCGGTTTCTAGACACAGGGAGAGTATTTTTATGATTTGACCGTGGTATTCTCTGGGTTCGTGGATGTGTTTTTTCCTCTCTTTCACCAATTTGAGGAGTTCTTGGCACCATGGTTGGTCTAATTCTTTTTTGAGGTCGCTTAATCTTGTTAGTTTTTTCTTTTCGATTATTATTTTTAGGAGGAGTGAGATTTTAGCGAATTTTGTCGTGCTTCTTAGGGCTTTTTTTGGGTTTGCGTTTATTTCTTCGATTATTCTGCAGTATGTTTTCGCGAGTTCTCTTATCTCGTATTCTACTGTGTATTCTGTTATTGGAAAGCTTTGCTTTTTGAGTTCTCTAAGCTGGTTGGAGTCGAATAGGAGTACGCCGTGTTTAATGCAGTACCCAAAGAAGGGGTTTCCCTTTAGGTACTCTTTTTCCACCTTTGAGTAGGGGTAAAACGTGATGTCTATGTTGAACTCCATTTTCGCTGCTATGTCCGCTATTGTGTCTGCGAGGGAAAAAATCGATCTATTCTCTGGGTAGACAGCGATTACATCTATGTCGCTTAAACTATCCGAGTTCTCCTCTATCCACGACCCGCACGCTATTGCGTCTAATATTTTTCCGTCTCTGTGGCCCCGTGAAAAGTGTTCTCTCAGCATGGTGATTGATACCGGATCTCCTTTATCCATTCACATCACCGATCAACCGTGAAACCTTTTTGGCAATCTGAGGTGAAAACACGTGTTTACTTTTTGGAATGAGACTTTATCTCCTCAAATTTCTTGATTATCTCGACCCACGTTACTCGGCGTTTTGAAAACAAAATTAATTTCTTGATGGAGAATTTCCTAAAGGTGAATTTTCTAAAGGTATCGCGGAGACTACTGGGGTAGCCTTTAGTTGAAACTAGAACTGGCACAGAGACGAATTTTTTGTTCAATCTAATGTTTCTTGGTAGGATTTCTTCTATCGTCCTATATTTTTCTTCAATTTCTATTCGTGCTGTTGCTTTAAGTTCTACCGCGAAGAGGTAAAGTTCGTTCTCTGTGATCAAGATGGAGATACAATCTGGAGAGCGCGGGATTTGGTT
>JAGSHR010000080.1 GCA_029855985.1 Candidatus Njordarchaeota archaeon | reverse complement strand
GTCTCCTACATTTACAACCGCCGAATCAAAACCGATTCTTGGACCTACAACCACTCTATTGTCACTAATCTTTAATTGCTTGAATAACTCTCTAAGAATATTACTGGGGACCTTCCCCTGCTCTAGGATCACCCTTATCCCTCCAATACAACTGATTTACGAATTCTCACTTTCACGTTCCCCCCAGCTTTAGGGGGCTCACTGGAAACGGCTTCAAATTTCTGCCCATCTGATGTTTCTAAAAGAATTCGCCATAAAAACGGTTGAATCGTAATCTTAATAATTTTAGCTTCGAAGTCAAATTTTTTCCCATGATTTACTAATTCGACGCTTGAGGGAGAGAAAACCAAATAGTGGTTGTTTCTTCTAAGAACGTTTAACTTAAGGAATTTGGCAACGTCAACGCTTATAGGATTCCACAATAATTCATCGGGTTTTCCAAATTGAACAATTTTCCCATCAAACATTACGCCAACTTTGTCCGCTATCTGGAAAGCTTCAGTTTGATCATGTGTAACAAAGATAGTAGTGAGGTCCAAATCTTTTATTAAATCTCGGATTTCCTGTCTAAACTCCTCTCGGAGTAACGCATCCAAATTGGAAAAAGGTTCATCCATAAGCAATAACCTAGGATAAGGCGCTAGAGCCCTAGCAATAGCGACTCTCTGTTGCTGTCCACCACTTAGTTGGTTGGGATATCTATCCTCCAATCCATCTAGCCTTAAAAGCCTAACTAGCTCTTTAACTCTCTTCTCAATTTCTGAAAGGGACCACCCCCTCGTCTCTAAGCCAAATGCAATGTTCTTCTTCACAGTTAAATGGGGAAATAAAGCCAAGTTTTGATAAACAAACCCAAAGTTTCTCTCCCAAGGAGGGGTAAAGGTGATGTCTTCACCTTCTATTAGAATTTTACCACTATCGGGTAGCAGGGTGCCAGCGATAATTCTCAGAGTTGTTGTTTTTCCACAACCTGATGGTCCGAGAATTACGACTAGCTCTCCTTTATCAACTTTTAAGTTTACGCCCTTAAGAATAACATTGGAATCATATCGTTTAACAATGTTATGAACCTCTAGAAAACCCACTTTCAACACCACTCCATTTTGTTGGAAGAATCCTTCTCCAATTAATAAGAAAAAAGATATAACTCCGTTAAAATACAATTAGTCCATATTCGGTTCTCTAAGGGGAAAAGCATCCAATTTATAGTAGAGAAAAAATTAGAGAAGAGTTGTAATGTCCGTTGCGTAGACCGTGTATAATTTGGTATACCCGCTGATTATTGAATCCCAGTTATCAATCCAATTATCAATATTTTGATAGATTTCATTCGGTGTTAGGTAAGCGTTCAAGTATTCAATTTGACTCAAGTTGTACCCTAGAGCATAAGTTACATTCGATGATAAATGATTAATAGCATATGTGTTCGCTGGTAACATTATGTCGTTTTCTGCAACCAGCATCTGTATCTCGTTGCTTATCAACCAATCAATGAACTTGTATGCTATATCCTTCATGGGTGAGTCCTTTACAATGGATATTCCTTGTATTTGGGACCATGCGTAGGTCTTATTGTTATGGGTTATCAACGCAGATTTGTACCTTAGTGTTCCCTCGTATAACCAGTGATAAACGGGACTTGTTAGGTAACTAACCACTATTGGTCTGTTTTTTGTTTCATCTAGGAAGTAGCCGAAGTATGCGTCGCCCCAACTTTGAGTGATAATAATATTGTCCTTAACTTGTTGCCACCAATCGCCCCAACTCTTGTTTAATATTTTTTCATAGAAAGCAATTTCCCAAAGAAGGAAAGCTTCACCAGTTGTACTAGTCATAGGGCTTTCAACGACCAGTAACCTATCCATGCCCTTGGTAACAAAATCATCAAAGGTCAATTGTGTTATGTTTATTCTCTTTGAATCATAGGTAAAAGCGATGGGTCCAAAATCATAGGGAATCCCATACAGATCTGGGTCATACCAATTGACTAGATTTTGGTCAATTAGTGAGAGGTTTTCAATTTTGTTTGGATCGAGTTTCTCGAGAATTCCATGTTTCTTTGCTTCTTGTATGGCGACATTGTCCAATCCTATTAGTATGTCGGCTGTTCTAGCACCTGCTTTCTTCTCTGTCACTGTTGTTAATAGGATATTCTTAGCGCCATCAAAGAATCTAACTTCTATTTTTACTCCGTACTTTTCAGAGAATGAATCAAATATTGTTTTATAAACACTAGAATTAACGCTTTCACCTGTTAATCCAAAGAAGTAATCGTATGTGTAGATTATGAGTTTTCTCTCCTGTGTCTGCGGGCTTTGAAACGTTAACCAGAGGCCTAAACCCGCGATAATTACGATGATGATGACTATGCCTGCGAGTGTTTTTGTGTTGAGGTTCATGGTGATTCCCTTCTTAATAAACATGTTTATCAACATGTTAAATATAGAAAATAAGAATAAAAAACTTTCACTAACTAAAACAAAACAAGAATAACGAAGAATGATGCTTACAGGCGTAATAGCTTCAAAGCATTGTTCCTCAAGATTTTAATTTTTTCAGTATCAGTTAAGTGTGGAGTAATTTCAATCAATTTTACCGCTCTCGCCATGTCCAGTCCGACAACTACGGGGTAATCAGAACCGAAGAGAGTCTTATCTAAAACATTGTATTCTCGAAACATTTCAACAATTTTTTCATTGTGGAATAAGTAAGGGACAGAGGATGTATCTAACCAAACATGCTCGTACTTGTTTGCTATAGATAAAGCGGATTCCAACCATAATCCGGGATTCTCAGCAGAATATGCTCCAGCATGAGCTAATACAACGATAGTTTCAAAGTTAGAAATGTATTTCAACAACTTCTCAGGGTGTCCAACATTACATAATCCAAAGTACTCCCATGGACCAGGGTCGCATCCGGTATGCGTTAGGATGATCAAATCATTGTCATAGGCGAGTCTCCATAGATGTTTTAAGTTTCGCTCTTTGCTTGGATCAAACATTTGGAGAGTGGGTATGATTTTTATACCCTTAAAACCAAGTTGGACAATGCGATTAATTGATTCTTTTATATATTTTTTCCCTAGTCTTGGGTTTACTGAGCCAAAACCTATGAAGTTGTTGGGGGCTTCATCAATAAATTTTTTAACTGTTTCATTTTCTGTGCGTCCAATTTCAAGGATATTTAGTGCTAGCTGATATTGGCTTTCAATATCCCAAACCATAGAGTCTGCAAGAGTTTTCCTGAACTTTTTAGAGTTCATTTTATCTTGGAGGATGGACTTGTCTATGTCTAGAGCTAATAAAACAGCTATCTCAACGTTTGACCTTTTCATTTCAAATAAGAGTTCCTTTGGTGAAATGAGTCTCTCTATTGGGTGCACATGGAAATCGATATACCCTTTTATCATAAATAATCCATCCAATCGATAGTTTTCATATTGAAAGTTCTGCGATGTTCATATTGTAGTATCTCGAAGTATATTAGGGTTTTTTCTATATTTTTTATAGTTTTTAATGAAGTGTTTAAAAAATTAATATTTATTTTTTTCAAGCGAATAGTTAAAATTTTAAAGGACTTAAAATTCTATCATAGAAAAACAAAAACTATTTAACAAGGTGTTTGAATGGGAATATACAAAGTTGAAGGAGACCGCCCATGGCATAAATCATGGCCTAAAGGAGTACCAAAAAATCTGGATATTCCCGAAAAAACAATTTACGAAATGTTCGAAGATACCGTTAAAAAGTTTCCTAATAATGTAGCATTAATATTTGAGGGCAAAAAAATCACCTACGCAGAGCTAGACAAGTATTCATCAAGCTTCGCTAACTTCTTGCAAAATGAAATTGGAATAAAGAAGGGAGACAGGGTCGCAATATATCTTCCAAACACACCCCAATTCGCAATAGCATTCTTTGGGATATTAAAGGCAGGGGGAATAGTTGTACCCCATAACCCATTATACGTTGAGAGAGAGCTAGAACACCAACTCAACGACAGTGGTAGTAAAGCAATAATCACATTGGACAGAGTTGGAGATATAAGCTTCGTGGATAGAGTCCTAGCCGTTAAGGATAAAACGCCTATAGAACACATAATTGTAACCAACATAGGTGATTTCCTTCCCGGAGCAAAAGCATTTCTAGGCAGATTACTAGGAAAAGTTCCAAAGAAACAAAAGATCCCAGGAACATACGACTTAATGGAAATACTGAAGAAGTACCCACCCGAATACAAGAAAGTTGATATAAACCCCGTGGAAGATGTAGCATTACTACAGTACACAGGTGGAACAACTGGCGTTCCAAAAGGGGCAATGCTAACTCACACAAACATGGTCTCAGACGCATTATTTGTCAAAGCATGGGGAAACGTCACCGAAAAAGACGTAATGATGGGGGTATTGCCTTTCTTCCACATCTACGGACTAACGGTTTCGTTTGTCACATCAATGCTTTCAGGTGCCACGGTAATAGTGGTGCCAAGGTTTGAAACAAAACATGTTCTAGAGTTAGTACAAAAATACAAGGTAACATTCTTCCCAGGGGTCCCCACAATATACGTCGCAATAATCAACTACCCAGAAGTCAAAAAATACAAACTAACAACAATAAGAGCATGTATATCCGGAGCCGCCCCGCTACCAGTAGTGGTAAGAAAGAAGTTTATGGAGTTAACGGGGGGCTTACTTGTTGAGGGATACGGTTTATCTGAAGCAAGTCCTGTTACACATGTAAACCCACTAGATGATCCAAAGAAAATTAAAGACGGAAGCATAGGGATACCCTTCCCAAACACTGACGCAAAGATAGTTGACGTTGAAACTGGAGAAGAATTACCAATAGGAGAAGTGGGAGAATTAGTCGTTAAAGGACCGCAGGTTATGAAAGGATACTGGAATATGCCAGAAGAAACAGCGAAAGTTCTCAAAGACGGGTGGCTACACACAGGAGACATAGCTAAAATGGACGAAGACGGATACTTCTATATAGTTGATAGAAAGAAGGACATGATTAATGCGGCGGGATACAAGGTATGGCCAAGAGAGATAGAGGAAGTCCTATACAAGCATCCAGCAGTTAAAGAGGCAGCAGTTATAGGTGTGCCTGATCCATATAGAGGAGAAACCGTTAAAGCGTACATTGTGCCAAAGGATGAATATAAGGATGTATTAACTGACGAAACAAAGAAGCAACAATTAATACAAGACTTAGAGAAATTCTGTAGGGACCATCTAGCGGCATATAAAGTACCCAGACTATGGGAATTTAGGGATGAACTACCGAAAAGCCTGGTGGGAAAGATATTAAGGAGGGTACTCAAAGAAGAAGAGCAAGCAAAAGGATCAGGAGCAGAAACAAAAGAAGAAAAACAAGAATAAACTTTTCATTATTTTTTCTCTCATGCAGCCAAGAGTAGAAGTGCTTTATGGAAAAGTAAAATCTGTATTCTCATTTTGATTGGGAAAACCGCATGCGGAAAAAGAGTAAAAATTGGAATTAGGGAACGTAGAAGGGATCGTATATTGTTTCATCGCAAACTTCCAATAGTGTTTTAACAAAATCTTTGTCCTTTGATCTCTTTGCTATTCTTTCTCCCGGTGTTAAGCCATCTTTAACAAATTTTCTAAATTTAAAGAGAACTTCTCCAGCTAAAGTTGATTTTTTAGTTATTTTTGATAGGGGTTCCTCCAAATCATCTAAAAGCCAAAGAAACGCGTCTTTGACAGTGGTTATCTCGTCATCATAGAGGAATTTTGGCCACCTTTCTTCTCCAATTTTTGGTAAGTTTTCTTTTTCAGTTTTCGGTATTTTGGCGTTAAATCCTTTCTTTATCACTCTACTTCTTAGTCGCCAGATTACTCTGAATGCGTCTCTGTTGACGTTGAGGAATGCCCTTTCATGATCCATTACTTTCTTTCCTATTGCTGCTATTATGAGCCACATTGCTTCTATAATTAAGAGGGACGGCACCGTATCAAAGGGTCTAAGTTCAACTGTACTCTTCTGGGGGATCAACCAGTAAGCTTCTTCCTTCGTTAAGAAGGATATGTCAAAGAGCCTTATGTTATCTGGGACAGGGTGAATGAGTCCTAAATCTCTTCTCATGAATTCCAGCTCCTTAAGCATATAGTTATAATCAGGTTCCTTGTTTGCTTCGATGAATGGTGGCGGGTAAATCGCGGTGCCCAAGTAGAACCGTGAACCCAAGTAGTTTCTGAAAATGCCAAAACCAAAGTTCGATGTTAAGGTAGCAGCCATGAGTATTGGGTAGGTCAAAACGAAAGCGTTGTAATATGGTAATCTTGATCGTTTATCTGGGAACCCCCCGCCTTTAGAGTAATGGTAGTGGATAGATTGGGTTTCAGCGTCCCTCGGCTGTATTTGGTCTATTAGAGGATCAGAGTGACCATTGGGCGGCAATGGTAACAAACATATTTTGTATCCAAGGGATTCTCCTATCTCGTACAAGTCGATTATAAGTGAACTTAATTCCTTGTAGAACTCATCAAATTCATCTTCCCAGAATGGCATAATGTTGATCTCCGGTTGGCTCTCCCATACATCGTGTGTAACCCTGCTAGTTTCAATATCAATGTGTTTTTTCCCTATTTCTCTTCTTGGCAATTTTCTAGCGATTTCCCTGAAGGCATCAACAACTTTCCCTTCTCCGTTCAAAATGATTACTTCAATTTCAGTTCCAATATATCCCATGTCTTTTTTCATAGCCAATCACCCACTACTTCCTCGGGTAAATCGATTATTGAGGAGACAGAAATACTCTTTCTAATTAATTCTAGTGGGGAACGTGCTTCCACGAATGTTCCTCCCGTGTTTTCTGTGAGAGTCCTAAGAGTTTGGAATCTGCCACCATAAGTTGGTCCTATTGGGACCCCAACCACCTTAATGTATGGCCCGTACTTCTCCTTCAAGCGTTCAAGCATATTTAGTGCAGCATCCTTTTCACTGTAATCATACTCTTTACCGCTAATGATTAGAATCAATGGTGGGTAACGCGGATCAGCTCCATCCAAGTGCTTCTCCAAGAACTTCATTAACTCTATATAATCAGGGTAAATGTACTCTTGCTTTGGAGTTATATTCTCAAAAATTCTCTCCAATATAGTTTGAAACATCATCCTCAAGTCAACTTTTAAGGGCATCCAATTAATATAAATCATTGGCTCCTCAGCTAGCGTAATTATGGACAAGTTAGCAGCTCTACGAATCTTGTATTGGATCTTTCGCTTGAAGAATGCTCTCGCGATCTTGTATTTTTTCCGCCCCCTCCACTCATCCAACATAGTTTTGCTCTGATCCATAACAACAATAAAATTATAGAGACCCATATACTGAGTTTTAACAATCGTTTCCGGGGTAATCAAGTATGCTTTTCTATCGTTTGGTTCATATGGTTTGAGGTCAATTATGGACACATTCAATTCTGGCGAGAGAGAAATATTTTGATCAAGGGTTACTGGCATCCCTAACAGTTTTTTCCTATGGTCTAACCAACTCTTGAATGTACCAGTGATTCTCGCTTTAATAAATGAAGCCTCATCAAGTTTCTCGATTTTCCTAATCTCGACTTCTTCACCATCGATGAGACCATAACGGTACATAATTGAGGGCGCTATAACAATCGAATTAGGGGGGTATTGAGACTGAGGTTTAACAATTAAGGGAAAAGTGCCCTCAAAATCTTTGATCTCTACAACATCATCCTCCTTTAGATCTAACTCTGCTAGTGTCTCGGGGTTCATCTCAACAATTGGTTCATAATGCTCTTTACCACGTAGAACACTTAACGTTTTTTTCATTTTAAAACACCAATTAATAAACTTGTGAACAAAATGCCGAGAATAACGGTAATTTTTTCAAGAAATTTTAACTTAGATATAATAAAGATATAATGGCTGTCTCTTATACACATCTCC
>JAGSHR010000001.1 GCA_029855985.1 Candidatus Njordarchaeota archaeon | reverse complement strand
GTGCCTCATATGGCCTTAGGCCCCAATGAAACTAATAGCCATGATGGAGATATAAATTATTGTGATACTCGATTTTTCGCCTTTTCTTAGGTTTATTATTGAAGGTGTTTTTGTTTTTCATGACTATAATTTGCTCCTATTTACTCTCTAATAGTCTCATGCTGATATAAGAAATGGGAACTAGTATTATTCCGTAGAGTGTTAAAAGATTAAATGGGGATATGAAAGTTAACATTATGCCTGCAATTACATAGGATGGAATGAATGATAAATCGTATATTGAATTTATAAGTGTGGAAACTTTCCCCAAGTTTTCGTTTGGGACACTGGCTTGTATTAAACTGGTTCCTGATACGTTGAAAAAAGGTTCGGCGATGCCAACAAAAGCTGTAAATGCTATTAGGAGAACCAGGTTCAAATTGAAATTCACCAGATAAATTTTTGCTGTAAAATTATTAGAAATGCCTAACATTATGCAACCTAGGCCAGTTAGCAAAATTCCTTTATAGTATTTCTCTGTCCTCTTCCAACTAACCTTGTTTTGTAACCAGTTTCCAATAACATCACCTATTAGATGAGATGATAGCAATATGGAATAGAAAAGCGGGTTTTCTATTATGTAAAAACTTATCACAGCCAATATGAGCGTAAAAGAAGCTATGGGTAAATTAATTAGCACACCCGTTATTATTATGTCTTTCACTATGGTTTCTTTAACTGTTTTCACAGCAATTTTTGTTTCCTCTTTCACATTTTTTATGCATCTTAATATGCTATAAGTTTTTTGTTTAGGTGTTTTAATTGGTGCGAGAAAAACACCGCCAATTATACCGAATATCGCCGCCATAAGCAACGCAGTATCCTCTCCTATGAAAATAATCACTAAACCACTAGTAAACATAGAAGCAATGGATATCACTGCGGAGAGAGCGAAGAGGATCGAGTTAGCTTTATCCAATAAATCAACACTCACAATATCGGGTATAGCGGCAAATCGCGCATTGTAAAATATTCCAAATAAAAGAGCTGAAAGAAAAAGGAGAGAGTACAGCAATGGGAGATTCAACAAGTAATGAGAATACATAAAGAATATCAATAGCAAAATTGTATCTCTCATTAAAACTGTTAGGATCATCAATTTTCTTCTAGATACAACATCCACAATGCAACCAGTAAAGGGAAATAATAGGGAGTCAATTACACTCATCGTGAAAGCTACTGCAAGATCGAAAGTACTTCCACCCAACAGACTCACTAACCACGGTATAGCTATACTTCTAAAACCATTACCTATTGCGATGAAAATATGGGATAAAGTTAGAAAACGAAAATCCTTATTTATCCCCAAACTCAAGCTCCCCGAATCCATAACAAATCAACACCTTAACCATAACCCTAGCAAAAGAACAAAAATTTTTATCAAAACTAAAAATACTCCCATTTAATTTGTAAGCGTTAAATGGACAACCCCCACCGCAAAGCTTAATTGCATAACAGTTTTTGCATTCATCTAAAGTTAATACAGAACGATTCAACCACCATTTAAACCTTTTAAGAAGACCTTGAAGACTTGAAATTTCATCAATACTAACCCAAAACTCATTATGTTTAAATACTGGGCATGAACCTACGCGATCATATGGATCTACAACGATAAAATCTCTTAGACCACTGCAAAATCTCACCTGCTCTTTGTTCGAGTATAAGCTTAACCCAATCAATATAAATTGTGTCTATAATAATACCCCTTTTTAAGGGCATAAAAAATGATTTTACAAAGAACTTACAGAAAAAGATTACCAATTTAGCCACGTTTATTAAAAGAAATTTAGTCATAGTGGTTTTGAATTGAGGGATAACCTTGCGTAGTTATTTCTTTCTTTTTAAACACTTTCTTAAGATTGCTTCTAGCAGTCCACAAAACTATCTTTCCATTATCTTTGTTACCTTTTATGATATCATCTTAATCCATAGTTTTTTCTTGATTGATAGAGTCAGGTG
>JAGSHR010000042.1 GCA_029855985.1 Candidatus Njordarchaeota archaeon | reverse complement strand
TCCTCATAATCTCACGCAAAACATACTCACTAACCAACCCCGCAAACCCGGAAAGAAAGAAATATTCGACCATCGCCTAAAAACAATAACCCAAACACCCAGAAGTAACATATAAAACACACACCACACCCAAAGAAATACCCGAGGAAAAGGGCCCGTCGTCTAGCCTGGCAAGGATGCGAGGTACACCCCACCCCGAAACCCGGGGAGGGTGCTCGACTCGGGACCCGAACCGCCAAACGAGCGGCAGGCGAAACACCTCGTGGTCCGGGGTTCAAATCCCCGCGGGCCCACCAAAACACATATCCCTACACAAACCAATCATACAGAGGAAACCCCAAATGACAACAGAAAAAGAGAAACAACTATACAACAAGCTACGCGAACTAAGAACTATAATAGAACGCATCAAAACATTACTAGAAGAACGGTCCATAGGTATCGAGGAACCTTTACCAGACGAAATCGAAGCAATTAGAGAATACGAGAATAACAGAAAGAAAGGAGAAACAAAACTTGTAAACCTAAACAACCTCCTTAGAGAATGAGATTGGCGGGATACACCGTCGCCCTCACCAAGAAATCTCTCAAACAACTTTCGACTAACTAGTAATTTTCATTTTTCCAAGGTCTCTAAGAATTCCTCCTGGGAAATCCCAGCCAGCTCTAGTACACCTAGAAGTGTACCCGGATTGAGTTCAGGGTGAAGGGGGCAACTGTAACGATTTTCCTATCACTAACATATTTCCTTAACACAACATGACTCCCCTTTCACCGGGCGACCGTAAACCCAAATCGACTAACAAGAATGGCTATAACTTCACGCCCCGATAGCCTTTGAAGCCTCCGCTTCAAACTCTAGGACACACCAAATTCCTATCAATAACCTCCAGCTATTCCAGAGCCTCAGGCACCTCCTCTAAATACAATTCTAACGCCTCCCTCAGATTCTCCAAAGCCTCCTCAACAGTCTCACCCTGACTAGTAATACCAGTCACAACTTCCCTCGCCACAAACATATCCTCCTCACGCCACACCAAAACCCTAATACACAACCACCAAACACCATACAAAACAATATATCAACACGGCACCATAAACAATGACACACTAAATCAAAAAGCGAATAACAAAATAACAAGTTATTCTAGATGCCTTTATTTTTAATAACCCGTTTTGAAAAAACTAAACTCATCTACAAAAAAGTATAGAGCTATAATTTTTCTTAGAGTAATTTTTACATCTAAGTCTATGATTAAGGTTGAGCGAGCTAATATCCAGATCCGTTTAGGTCTATGCACCCCGAGTGATGAAAACCTTTTCTCGAGAAGCCGACAAGTTCGTAAGATTTAGCGAATGACACCTTTTAACATATGGATCTACTCAAGGAAGCGGATATGATTCACTCGGCCTACTTAAGACAAATTTACAAAGTTTATTACGTAATAAGTTTACTGTATACTTAATCAGTAGGGTTTTTAAAGTATAATTTCATTCTACGCTCCTTGATCTCTCCATTCTTAATTTTACAAGCTCTATCAGCTCTTTATAAAGTTCATTTATGTCTTTATTACTAAATCCTAGGGAACCCAGCACATATTCTTCCATTTTCAATCTTTCTGGCCTTTTGGACTCAATCACTATATCTTTAGGTTTCAAATTAAGTAACTTATTAACTACCTTAGCGAAATCATTATACTTGCCCGTATTCTTAAGATGCTCCTCTAACCATACGGGATCAACGATAGGAACCATCTGATAATCTATGGTTTTTATATCGAGTGCCCCCTCACCCAAGTTTGTTCGGCCAATTAGCTCCATGCCAATATATGTTAATACAGAATTTGCTACAGCAAATAATGTTTGAAAAGAAACTTTATTTTTATGTGCATTACGGAGATAACCTATGTAAAGCCTTAAATCTACTTGCGCATCTTTCACTAGGTTAAGCCAAATACTATAGTTTTTATAAACAGCGTTCCTAAATATCAGCACTCCACCAGATACATCAGGTAATTTAAGCCATGTAGGTGAGCCTAAACGTGAATATATAGTGGGAAATTTCTTATTTGATTGATATTCTTCTCTAATAAAGTTCTCAGCCCATAAAATATATTTTAAGGTTTCTGGGTCACTAACATGACTAAGGTCTCTAATCCATAATACGTAGTCTTCTTTTCTCAATATAGGTAATTTTGTAATTCCGTATGTAGCGTTCTTGAGGTGAGCTGGTCTGATAAGTCTACGGAGATATGTCTTGCTTATTTTAACTATCCTATTAGGTCCCCTAAGAATCAAATAGTTCTCATCATCACTATGGTACTTCCAATATTTTGAAGGTAAGTAAAATATCTCATTAGCATTTGTTGTAAGACCTCTTCTTATTTCTAATAAATCTCCCATCTTAATCATTCTATTATCTTTTCCTTCGACGAAATGCATAATCAAGTCGAGGTACTTTTTCGGACCTCTCACAATACCCAGTTTGCCTAGTTTACTTTCGATCATATCTATGAGATTCTTAGTCAGGCTAACCACTCTAACCTTATCTGATTCACAGATGTTATACATACTATTTTTTACTGGATTACACTCATTGGCTTCATCGTATATCGTCTTTATTTTCTCATAGTATCTTTCATTTGCTATGAAGTCACTTGCTGGTGGTGGTACACCAATTAATTCGTCTAGAGGCTTCCTAAGGAACACGAATCTTGTAGTGTAGTTAGAACTCCTGATTTTTTCAGCTATTATTATGTTAGTTATTATAGCTGCATCCTTAAACCATCTTTCTACAAGAGATTCTATGATGTATCTTACACGGAAGTTATTGAATATCCACTTCTTGAGTGGTTTACCGTATTCAGCGTTTAGCCAAGAATTTTCAACTATGAAGCCTAGTTCCCCGTTTTCTCGTAGAATTTTTCCTCCTCTGACTATAAAGTATGCATAAATCGAAGCTCTCTCGCTCCAATTATCTATATCGGAAATAGTCTCTCTTAGGTACTCTTTATAATTTCTGTCATAATACGCCATGGACATCTCTTCTTGTCTTGTGTATGGAGGATTGGTGGTTACAAACATGTAATCGGGATCGAGTTTTATCTTGAAGAAATCATTGTGGTGAATCTTGGGTATGTATCTGTATCCTCTTTTTATCTTTTCTAGAGCTTGTATATATAAGTTTATCTTGGCGAGCATTGATGCAAGTCTATCTATATCAACTCCCTCTACATACTCATATATAGGCACTTTCAATTTATCGATTTCAGTACTCTGCATGATTTTCCAATAGTTCAAAGCTCTAACAAGAAAAGTTCCAGATCCACATGATGGATCTAGCAGTTTATCAGGCTTATTGTGTTCTTTAAACAGACCTACTAATATCAGGTCAACTATCTTCGTATCCGTGTAGTGTTGTCCCAGCAAATGCCTTCGCTCTTCGTAAATGAGTCCTTCGAAGATTCTTCCTATAACGTCTACGCTTATGTCGCTCCATTTTATCTGGTTGAGGTATCTAATTATTTCCTTGAGCTGGGGAAGTGACGCAGGCATAAAAGGCAATCTATCTACAGTATTTAGTCCGAAAACCTCTTCGAAGTCACCCGTTCTCTTTATAGCATATTCAAACAATGCACTGGATATTCTCTTGAAGAATTCCGGGTCTTTCACGCTTTCAATAGGCTCTATGGATTCTTGAAGTTTGGCTGCCATGTTAGCATCGATGCTCTGTAATACAAGATAGAAAAGAAGTTTCATGGTGAAGGTGTATATTTGTTCCTTTAGAATCAGTTTCAGGAAATCGCGTAGCTCATTTACATTTCTAGGTTTTTTCAATCCTCTTTCTCCGAACCATCCGTTAACAAGTTCCTTAACTTCGACATTCTTTCGGTATACATACTCGAGCTGTGCAACTCCATTAGAAGAGCCTCTCTCAATGAGGGTTTTGAGGGTATCGATAACTTCCTTACTTAAATCAAGTGTCTTGCCTTCGAGTATATCTTTTAGACTAAGTAAAAATCTCTCAAGGTTTCTCCTTGCCTCGGCGTGAGTTTTAATTTGTTTGTAGTCTTTGATAGAAGTAACCCATGGCATAATCTTGAATGGAAAATCGGATACTGGGACCCATCCACCAACTGCACCTTTAATATAATCTAGTAATGTGAATTGTTTTTTCTCTTGTTTAGTTATGTATCTGAACAATTTAAGATAACGCATATTATGGATGCCGTATAGTCTAACGTCTTTATTCTTTCTATACCATTCAGCATATCTTAGTGCTTGTTCATTTAGCTTTGGATCGCTTAAAGGTATTCCAGGTTTTTTAACCTCAATTACTGCTACTGCTCTACCTTTATAATAGATAATTACGTCAGGAAATCCTGAAGGTGTTTTCTTTTCAACCTCAGCGTCATAACCTAAGGATTCGCCAATGATTGCTATCATCTTAGCTAGTTCGGCAACATAAGTTCTTTCAGTAGGTTCTTCAGCCATGCTATCACCATTTATCTTCGTGGCTTAACCTAATAGTTATGAATGTAAAGCGATATATAAGGATGTCCAAATTAAAACAATATCCCCCGAATCTTCAGCCCGAGAGATTTGATGTAAGAGGCTTTATATAATCAGCATGATAACTCTATACAAGGATATGTTTTTATTTAATTCTTTATAATTGAATATATTTTTATTATTGGTTCTGGTTTAGCAGTTTATTTAGTTGAGTTGTTGTTAGTTTTATGAACCCATGGTTTGATTTTGTTATGTGAGTAAGGATGAAGTGTGAGGCGATGTCTTTGATAGGTGCTTCCTTGTAGAGTTTTTGAATTCTGTTGTGTTTGGCGTTTATGTTATATTTGGTTTCTGGTTCTACTAGTCGGGTTTATATTCCTTATTTTAGTTTTATTATTTGGTTGTGGAATTGATAGTGAATTACCGGGTTTGATGTTACGTAGTCTTTTCATATGAGGTGTTTAGGGGTATGGTGTGACCATGGTCATTTTTCTGTAAGCTACATTTGTTAATTGGGGACTAATGGATGAAAGAAAGCATTGGGATTCGTCATCGATTTCTCTTTTCATAGGATTATGTCTAAGTCTAAATCTGTGCTATGATGTCTCAGATAGATTTTGTGGGTGTTTTTTATAGTTCTGTTGTAGTTGATTGTTAATGTTTATTGTTTTGTTCTAGTAGTAATTTGATTGGATAGGGGACATGAAATGAGTGTTTATAAAGATGAAATTGGATACAATCTTGAAGAATTGAAATCAGTTTTAAGAATTTTGGAATTGGAGCTGAGGAAAAAGAATTTAGAAAAAGATAGGCTAAGAGACCTTCTACTTAATATAGGAGGATTGATTGCTAGTTTAAGAGTTTTGATAGATGGTTATAAAAAGGAAATGGATTACTTGGCTATGTCTAAGCTTTCTAACTTGACATCTCAAAATCTCCAAGAATCAGAGAAAGGTGGCCAAATAAATTTTTCATTGAAGGATCTTTTTGATATATTCAGATATCCTAGCTTCCCAATTGATCAATTGGATATGTTGGAATATTATATATCAAATCTACATATATTGTTCTTACACGCCTCAGACAAGCTCAGCGACGAGTACTATCGGGAAAAGCTGTATAATGTGGTAGTTAAGGTCAGGGCTATTGTTGATCAGGTCTCAATGATGATAGGTAACGAGATCACATTATTGTCCAGGCTTGGAGGTCTAGTTCCTTTTATAACATTGAAAGGTTTTGGTGAGAATTGGATTGTTGCTGTTTCCTATCTCCAATCATTAGAAATAGCTATAAATAAATCAATGAAAAGATTGGGTATTGAGTTAAAAGGTAGTTTCGGGTTTAAAGATAAATTTAAACTTGTTTTTAACAAGCTGAAAGAGGATAGTAAGGATATAGCCCGTTTAGAAGAGAAGTTGCCGCCAATATTTTGGGAGTTGAGAAATAAAGTCGTTCATAGCGGATATGAACCTAATGAAAAAGAATTGAATACAATTATAACATGGACTATACAACTGTTGCAAAGACTCGAAAAATAGGATACCAATTCGAGGGAAGAATTACTGAACTATTAGTAATCACAAAAACTTTAGACTATTGGTTAAGTTAATTGCTTTTAGGACTCATGCTGAAATTAATTGTTGTTTGGGGATTTTTGTTGGCTGGGTATGATGTGTTATCCGAGATTCGAGAGGTTAGGGAGAGGTTGTCTAGGATTGAGTCTATGTTAAGGTTCATTATTGAGAGGAATATTATGGAGGATGACGCTCTTCCTGATGAAGTGAGTGCTATTGGGTCTGAGGATGAGTTGGTTAATTATAGGAGAGTTAGGAGTCAGTTAACTCTATGACGATAGTGTTTTCTTGTTGGTTGTTAGGGTTGTAGTTTGGTTCTGATTTCTTCTATAGGTGTCTTTCTTACTAGGATGTGGTTTATGTTTAGTTTTTCCGCTTGGCTTGCCATTCCTTTGTCGTTTGTTATTAGTAGTGAACCTGTGAGTAGTGCGAGTGCTAGGAAGTATGTGTCGAAGCCTGAGGGTGCTGTTGATGTTGCTATTTCTAGTGCTTTGCCGTATATTATGTTCCCGTCTGTTATCATGGATGTGTTGCGTAGGCTTTCTAGGATATTCCTGTATTTGTTCTTTTCATCATTCTGCTTCTCTTCTAATAGTGACACATGCTTGTATCGTGTACGATGCTAGTCGTACAGTTTCCTGTCGCGTTTTCGGGTCTCATCAAGGATTTCATTTATGCTTTTCTTTGCTTTGAAATTGGTTGTCTTGGCTAGTGTGTAGAAGCTCTTGTCCCGGACAACTACTACTTCCTCTCCTTCCTCAAGATCGACTGGGTCGAGGGGTTTTAGTACCCCGTTCTCGTATTTTACTCGTATAGCTTTGGACAAGTTTACCATTCCTCTATTATTAGTAACATGTTACTAATGGACATAAAGTTTTATGGAGTCCCGTGGATAAACTGTGTGATCTGCTACTAAATATGGTCCTGGATTTCCGTGTGGTTTACTGTAGGTTTATTCTAGTTGTTGTGTTTTTGTTAGGTATTCTTTGAGTCCTGGGGGGAGTAGTGGTTTTCCGTTTTGTTCGGGGTATGCGTATGGTAGTGTTATTTCTACTGTTCCTAGGGGTGTTTTT
>JAGSHR010000025.1 GCA_029855985.1 Candidatus Njordarchaeota archaeon | reverse complement strand
GTCCGGAGAGTTCGAGAACTTCCTCGTCGCCACCAAATTCCTCGTTTCCCTGGGCCTTTATGAACTCGTAGGCTTCCTTTCCAACGAGAACAACATCGGGGTTAAATCCTTCAAGCTTTAACTCGTTTGCTTTCTCCTCAATCAAGCTGAGAACTCGTATCAACTCTCCACGCATTTTCAACACCATTCCTGTTTGGAAATCGACGCTTTAAGGGTTTTGGAAATTAAAGACCAAAAGCCCCCTTGATGCCGTTTATAATCATCTGGACTGCCATCGAGGTCAGGATTAGACCCATCATTCTTGTCATAACCTTTATACCGACCCTGCCGAGACGGGCCTTTATCATGTTTGCCGAGCATAGAACGAGCCAGACCGTAATACCTATGAGAACTATTGTTATCAAGACAGCAACTCTCTCCGAAAAAGTTCCGGCCTTTGCCATGTAGAGCATGACCGTTGTTATAGCACCGGGACCTGAAATGAGGGGAATTGCCAGGGGAATTATGGCAACCTCCTCAAGGGTCACCACGTCCTCATCGAACTCCTCGGTTTCTTCTCTGCTTATTTTGACGGAAGAAAGCCTGCCAGAGAGCATGTCCATGGCCATCCTGAAGAGAAGAATCCCACCCGCTATCGCGAAGGCATCGACGCTCGAACCGAAGAAGCGGAAAATCCACTGACCGATTAGGGCAAATACTAGGAGGGTAACAATGACAGTTATTGCAGTTTTTGTGGCAATTTCCCTTCGCTCCCTCAAGCTTAGGTCATGGGTAACGCTCAGGAATACAGGAACGGCCCCGATAGGGTTTGTTATTGCAAACAGCCCACCATAGAGCAGTATGAGGCTTTTAAGGAAAGTTACGATGTCTATCATCCAATCACCAACCGAGCACGAGGAAAGGGCTTTAAAAATTTAGTGGTTTTTCCTATTTGTAGTTTTATAATTAGAAAAACTTATTAAGGTTTCAAAATTACAGGTTTTGGTGATGTCATGGGGCATTCAATCCACTACAAAACCAATATCGCTAGATGGAAAGACTTTGAAAAGCTAGTGGAAAGGATAGCCTACGGCATAGGCTACGAGGTTGAAGTTGGGAAGAACTACCTCGTGCTCGACCCGGGCCATCCTCTAGTCGAACCCCTGATTATAGAGAAAAAAGGGATGGGCTTTGCCAAGACCAACCTGGTAGAGCCCCACCATTCCATATACCTGCTGGTTCTTCACTCGGTTGCGTTTTTCGGCTCCGTTGAGCTCTGGGAGGACTGAGAGAGGTAAACTTCAATTATTCTAATAGGCTTTGCACTTCTAAAGTTCCTATTCTCCACAAGGACTTTAACTATCCTGCCCGGTTCGGCATCTGGAACCGCAGGTAGCCAATAGAAGCCGGGTTTGACGTTGGCTGAGATGTCGTCGTGAACGAAAACCCTAACTAGATCCCCTTTAATTTCTTCAACAACTCCATAGGTAAATTCTCTACCGAATTTTCTTTTAAAATATATCCAGAAAACAACTACTAAAATAACAATAAGCCCTAAGAATGAATAATAGGAGTATGGACTCACCCCAGCCTTTTTCAACACAACGTAACCAACGAATGAAAATGAAGAAATAAGAGAAACACCTGTGTAAAACACTCTATATGGCTCGGGTTCAATGAGAAATCCAGAGTATCGTTTTAAGTAATATCTAAGATACAGGAGATAACAAATGGACAGTATCCCCACTAGTCCAACCTCTTGTGTAGATACTACCAAGATAAACGCCAAAAGTACATATAGTAGAAATGCTATCTGAAGATGAAGACTTACCAATTCATGAACTGTAAATCCTTTTTTCATGAATTTTGAAATAAATCTATGGACAGGAGGTTTTTCGGACGGCTTAGGATTAAAGAACAAAGTTATACCCCTAATAATCATTCGTGCTAAGTTCTCAATTTTTTCACCTATAGAATAAAGAAAATCTTCTAAACTCATGCATTTTCACCCCGTGGTATTAAAGACTAGTATTTTCGTAACATTATCTAAATGGAATGCTGGGTATTCTTGAGTAACAGTTTCACCAGGTACACAGTAAGACCCACCCATTGCCACACAGTTGAGGAAATAGAAGGCAACGCTATCATAATCTGGAGGCAAGGATATATGAAGACTCGTAAGAGCGCCTACTAATGCAGGATCTGTTGACTCAGAGGGGACCAAGAAGGTTATAATACCAACAGGGAGTGAAGAGTTAATCCCAAGTTCACGCTGAACTCTGAACGCCATATCTGTGTAAGCTTGTTGTCTTGCAACGTATGTTGCATATGGGACTCTTTCAAACCGGTTCAAGATTGTAGGATAATACACTGTCTGAGTACCGTAGTGTCCAGTTGAATTGACGCCGAGGTAACACCATCCATAGACTAAATTTGTAACGTTATCTATGTCATAATAACCATAGAGGTTTCCAGGATATGGAATCTCGCATGGGTTAATAACTCTTGTGTATATACCATTAAGAGATGCCGGAAGTAATGGATCTTCAAAACCAGTAATGCTAACAGTAGCATAGATAAAACCTCTAGAGGGAATGCTTCCAGAGAACATGACTCTCCCGGAAGAGTCCCTAATGGTTATGTTGTTTATCTTAGCTATTGCAACAATATGAAATGAATCCAGCGGAGCAATTGTTAGATTAAGGTGTGATTTAAACGCGGAGAAATTTGAAGGACTTATAGTTAGGCCCAAAGAGGATAAATAACTAACTAAATTGTTAAACCAAGCTTTGAGTGTTACGTTTTCCATTTCACTTTGGGGAATACCATTTAAAGTCCCGTCTAACATTAGAGTTTTCATTGCATATGAAGCGTTGGTTGATGTTAAAAATCCATTAGTGATTACATAGTCGGTCAAAGATAAATATGCCCTTTTTAGGCTTAAATCAAGGGCATTTTGAAAATCTTTCTTAACGGTAGATATCGCAAAAGTATCCCTAGAAAGGAGCAAATTCTGAGACTGTGCGTTCACTATACTGGAAGAAACTCCCTCATAAACCGCAACGAGGAGTAACAAGGGAATGAGTATAACTATAACAGCAACATTAATCAGGAATCCATTTCTTTTCATAGCTCATCCCCTCCAAATCCTTAAAGTAACTTCGATGGGAGCAATTGAATTGGGAACGTTCCTAATACCAATAGCCTCAATTTGAAGCCCTTGTAAATTAACCATAATTGGATTAGCCCGCGTACCGGGAAGGTTCAAGGTATCGTTCTTAGCTCCCAACTGAACAAACAATCTAAAAATTGCATTGTCCAGCGCATATTTAAGGGGCTTAAGCTCAGATGCAGATATTGAGAGTGGTGTCTCCGTTGGTTTACAGTTGCCTATAATGACAGTTCCGTTGTATATTGTTCCGGTAAAATTATAATAATAAGTCAGGTTATATCCACAAGAGTTGTTTTGGGAATAATAAGGGAATACATTACCGTATGGAGCATAACCATTAAGGAAATAATACACAATAGCCCTGCTGTCCTCATATCTAAACGTGTAATCAATATTATCACTAAGTATGCGGAATGTATTCGTTTCGCCTGGAACCATTATGGAGTTCAAAAGTTTTGTGTAGGCAATTCTAATAAGATACAAGTCTAGAGGTTCACTTAAGACCTTAACATTGGCCCCTGGCCCTTCATATAGAGTCAAAGTTCCACTGGGCCAACCTGTAAACTGAATAGCACTCCACACATCAACGTACCATGGGATAACGTTTTGAGGAAGATAATAGCTGAATGTCATGCCAGTTGGCAAGCCGTTCCATGAAGCAGTAACTCCGTCGGGTGAAAGTTGGTATATGTTCCCAAGGGGTATCATGAATTTTGTTACTGACACTCTTGGAATATAAGTGATATTGATATAGGAATTGGGATATCCATAGAGTATCCTTTCTTGAGTATATGAGAGATTGTAGTCTTGTCCCTCATATTCCATTTTTCCAGTATTAGAGTTGTAGTAAGCATCGAGAGCAATAACTAGGTTAAAATTCTTCTTACTCAACTCACTTAATGTAGTGTATTTTTTTAGTGCACTCACGAGTGTTGAATTGGATACTATAACCTCAGACGTTGTGGAAGGGTTAACCCGAGCAGTGTACAGAAGGTTCAGAGATGTCCCATTAGAGTAGTATATCCTCACAGTAGTTACTCCAGAAACAGTTAATTTCATGCTTATCCCAGTAATGTTTCCAGGAACAAAGAGGGAGTTCAAATAATAC
>JAGSHR010000195.1 GCA_029855985.1 Candidatus Njordarchaeota archaeon | reverse complement strand
GTCTAAGAATCGTATCCCGCTGTTAACTGAGAAGGAATCGCCAAATGGGAACATACCTAATTACCTTTTCACCAATTTTCTTTGTCTCTTCATGATCCCATGTTACAATTTTTCCCTCTCTGAGGTTAAATTCCCTCATGGCTCTGATTAAAGATTTTTCTTCTCTTTTCCTTGTTCTCTCGTCATCAATCATGTAGGAGACTTGGGTTAGTTGTTTAACTTTTGTTAATTCTATCGTTACAAAATCAACTTCCCTATTATTTCTGGACTTCCAGTAATGTATCTCCTCTCCAGGTTTCTTTCTTTTTAGTAACTCTAGGAAGACAAGGTTTTCCATTGTTAATGGGTAACTCTCTTTAAAAACGGGGCTTATTGCTCTTCTTAACCCGTGATCAATCGTGTAAATCTTTTTGGGGTATTGGGCTTGGTCCTTGATACTTTTCGAGTAGATTGTTACCTGTGTTAGCATGTAGGACTTCTCGATTTCTCTCTTGTATTTTAGAATTGTGTTTTTACTGGTTTTGAAACCGAGTGTTTTGAGGTAATTGAACAGTTTTTGTGAGCTAAAAATCAAGGAGGACATTAAGTACTTTAAAATTAATTCTAGAAGTGTTTCGTCTCTGATTTCCCCGCCCTCCAAAATGTCTCGATACATGATGGTTCTAAAGTATTCTTGAAGCAGCAGCACTTTCTCCCGTCTGTCACTCAACTTAACGATCTGTGGGAAACCGCCGAAATCAAGGTACTCTCTGATGTAACCGTAGAGAACCCCCCTTGATTCGTCACTTTTATAGTCACTCGCTGATGTTTTTTTCACTCCCTTGAATTTCAAGAATTCTTTGAATGATAGTGGCGAAATCATGTATGTGATTGCCCTGCCTCTCAGTGCGCTTGGAATATTGTGCGGTTTAAGGGCGGATGTTGAACCGCTAACATACACCTTGTAACCCCTTGCAATTAACCTGTTTACCCATTGATCCCACTTTGGCATCCTGTGTATTTCATCTAAGAATAGATATATCTGCTTGCTTTTTGTGAACCTCTCCCTAATTGTTGGGATGATCTCACTCAAATACTCGCTTCTCGGCTCGAATCTCTCATCCTCAAAGTTAATGTAAAAAATGTTTTTCTCATCAACTCCCGTTTTCTCAAGATCCTTTATCGTCTGGAACATTAAGTACGTCTTTCCAGACCTTCTTACACCCGTTATTACAATTAATGTCTTTGGGTCCAGGGGTAATTCAATGTCTCGTCTTACAATGTCTCTCGGATGCATTAGCTCCTTCCAGAATCCAATTATTTCCTCGATAGTATTCCTAATAGACAAAATTGTTCCCTTAGCTAAACGATAAACGTTAAGAATAGTATAATTATTAATACTATTTAAGGGTTAAATGGTATTGTAAATTGAACGATATGTCATATAATGGGAGACTTTTCAATCTAATTTTTGGGTATAACTATGTATATAGTGCCATGATGAAAAATTTTTAATCACTGTATATCCCCTATAAACCATCCCCACTTGTATATATTTTTCAAAGAATGTGAAAATATTTATTGAAATTTTTTCACTAACTAATTACCTAATCCTTATATAATTTCAAAACTAAAGTGAAAAAATAATGATAACTAAAACGGTGAAGAAATTTGAACAATAAACCTGCATACCTGATAGGTGCTGGAATCGTTAAATATGGAAAATGGAAGCACATGACCTCTAGGGAAGCAGCCCTAATAGCGGCAAAACTAGCAATAGAAAGCGCAGGAATATCCCCAAAAGACATAGAAGCAGGATACGTAACAAACGTTTTCGGATTCGCTGAAAACCAAGCACACTTTGGCCCAGTAGTAGCAACAGGACTAGGAATAAAAGATGTTCCAATGACAACAGTAGAAAACGCTTGCGCAAGCGGTTCAGTTGCCATCAGGGAAGCATATCTAAACGTAGCTTCAGGACACTATGATGTAGTTATTGCGGTTGGAGCAGAGAGAATGAACGCTGTAGACACAATAACAGCAAACACATACATGTCTTACGGATCCGACTACGTAGTAGAAGGAGGAAGTGGAGCAACATTCATCGGACTCTACGCATCAATGATGACAAGATACATGCACGAATACAATGCACCAAGAGAAGCATTCGCAAAAGTAGCTGTAAAAAACCACAACAACGCCCTCCACAACCCCGCGGCAATGTTCCACAAGAAAATCACGGTGGACGACGTTCTAAACTCTCCAGTAATTGCTTGGCCCATTAGGCTATACGACTGTTCACCAATTACAGATGGAGCAGCAGCAGTCATAATAGCATCAGAAGACTTCGTCAAAAAAGCTGGAATCGATGAAAGAATAAGAATACTCGCATCAGTAAAAGCAGGTGGAACATCAGCACTACAAGACAGAGAACACCTACCAACAATCAGAGCAGCAAGAATAGCTGCTGAAAAAGCCTTCAAAATGGCTCACCTAGACAGGAAAGATATTGATTTCGCAGAAGTCCACGACTGTTTCACAATCGCTGAGATAGTAGCAATCGAGGACATTGGATTCTATAAGAAAGGCGAAGGATGGAAAGCAGTGATGGAGGGAGAAACAGAAATCGGTGGGAAACTACCCATTAACCCATCAGGTGGTCTAAAAGCGAAGGGGCACCCTGTTGGAGCCACGGGTATTGGAATGGCGGAAGAAGTGTTTGAGCAATTACTTGGTGAAGCTGGTAAAAGGCAAGTAGAGGGTGCAGAGATTGCTTTAACCCACAATGTTGGTGCAACTGGTGGAACGGTTGTTGTTAACATCTATAAGAGGGAGAGATAAATTTAATATTATGGAGGTGTGAAATGATGGGTAAGGCTGGCTTCACTGCTGAGGAATTCGATTTCATACACAGACAGAGAGAAGCCGTTAAGCAAGGAAAATTATTAGGAATAAAGTGCAAAGACTGCGGACACGTACACACAATTCCAGTAGTCTATTGTAACAAGTGCCAAAGCCCCAATTTAGAAGAGGTAGAATTACCCACAACAGGGAAGATATACACATACACTGTGCTTCCAATGGTGGTACCCGAGAGATTCGCTGAAGATGCTCCATACGCATGGGCAGTGATCGAGCTAGACGATGGCACAAAGGTCTCCGGTTGGATACCATACGTTAGAACAGGAGAAGACTTAAAGGTCGGTCAAAGAGTTCAAATGGTTAGAGCGGGATTCAAACCTGGAATAGTGTTCAAGAAGATAAACGAATAAAAACACTTTTATTCTTTTTCTTTACCCACTCGCTTTTTGGTTACCAACACGTAAAAAGTTTTTATCTCATTAAAAATTTTAGTTTTTTAATACTTATTTCATTTTAGTTTTTCATTTTCCTAAGAAACGATTAAGTCATTGTTTATTTTTACGTTTTTTAAGGTGCAGTTTAGTGGCGTTACAGGTTGCATTATCAAAATTCCTAAAGCGAAGAGTAAAAGTTAGAGAAGACATCAAATATTTTATTTACGTTGACATGTTGGGAATACTTGTTGGGATCGTTGGGGGGCTCGGTGCTTTCGTTTTTATCGAGACAATAAAAATCCTAAATTATCTGTTCTTCCAAGTGATCCTGCCGAACATGAGCATTTACATTAACGGAATCAACGTCTCAGTAATCTTAATACCTGCAATTGGAGGTGCAATCATAGGACCCATAGTTTACAAAATAGCTCCAGAAACAAAGGGTCATGGTATACCCGAGGTAATAGAAGCAATAAGAATTGGAAGGGGAAAAATAAGAAAGCGAGTCGCATTCATAAAGATCATCGCTTCCTCAATAACAATAGGCTCTGGTGGAAGCGCAGGGAGAGAAGGGGCAATAGGTCAAATCGGAGCATCGTTTGGTTCCCTTGTAGGGGACCTAATTAAAGTTGGTGCGAGAGAAAGAAAGCTTCTAGTGGTAAGCGGTTTGGTCGCAGGAATATCTGCAACATTCAACGCACCCTTGGGAGGCGCCATCTTCGGGTTAGAAGTCCTATACGGGGGAATAACAATACCTAGCGCCATAGCCGTTATACTCGCATCAGTGGTTGGAGCAGCAGTAATAGAACTAATATACGGTCCGAACCCAGCTTATAAAGCGCCCCCAACACTTAGATTCACGAACCCAATTGAGATAATATTTTACTTCCTATTAGGAATCATCATGGGTTTCATCTCAGTAATCTGGGTCAAACTCTTTTACCTCATTGAAGATGGTTACGACAAATTGAAAGTGCCACCGTACATAAAGCCAGCCATAGGTGGCTTCGTAACAGGACTCATTGCTGTATATTTCATTGACTACGGGTTACTTGGCGTCGGCTACGAAGCTGTTGACCTAGTATTAGCTGGAGGAATTACTTCAATAGGTTTTCTGTTTTTACTTGGTTTTTTGAAAATGCTTGCAACTGCTAATACTGTTGGTTCAGGTGGTAGCGGTGGAATCTTCGCACCCAGTCTTTTTATTGGAGCAATGTTTGGCGGAGCCTTTGGTTTAATATTCCACTCAATCGCACCTACAATTGTGAAGGAGCCCTTCACTTACTCTCTTGCAGGTATGGCTGCATTGTTCGCTGGGGCCGCCCACACGCCTCTTAGCATGGTTATCATGATCCCGGAGCTTTCTCATGATTATGCTTTAATGATTCCAATGATGGCTTCGACCTCGATGAGTTACATTATTTCTCGCGTAATACTGGGTGACTCGAACATCTACACATTGAAATTGAAGAGGAGAGGACTCAAGCTGTTCCCAGAACTTGATCTCACAGCCTTTGAAGTTTTAAAGGTGAAGGATTTCATGACAAAAGATGTTATTACAGTTACACCAGACATGGATCTTAACAAGGTTTACGAATTAATAAAAGAGACACATCACGATAGCTTCCCAGTTGTCGACGAGAAAGGAAACTTAATTGGGCTTATAACCTCTGATGAAGTTTTAACAATACCATTCTACATGCTCCCGAAACACACTGTAAAGGATGTCATGCAGAAAAAATTCCCAACAATATACGAGGATGCAAGCATAAAAAAAGCAATCGAGATGATATACATTGAAGGCGCCCACAAGTTAATAGTTGTAGACCGTAGAAACCCGAAGCACGTTAAGGGGATAATCTCTAAGACCGATATAGTTAAAGCATACGGGTATTTAACCTCCATTTAAACCTATTTCTAAATCCTAAACCCTACTTTATAAAATTATACTTTAATTGATAACTGCTATCTAACAACTGATTATTATTTAAGTGATACAGTATTTCAACATTCCGAAATTTTGTTAATTTATCAATTAATAACTAAAAAGGTTAGATTTTTTTCGAAAATCAAACCGATAATTTTATAAAGTTAAACTGATTAATTTAAGGTTATTATTGATTTTTTCAATAAAATCGGGTTAATTTTTATCCCGGCAATTTTGTGAGGAATAATAAAATGTTTAAAGAAGATAAAAAAATAAGACAAAACACGATAAACGTCCTATCAGAATCAGGAATCAGAATTAACACATTAACAAAACTCTTCATTATACTACTACTCTACGACAAGCCAAGACACGGTTACGAGTTAATGAAAGAATTAAAAAGAATTCTCCCCTACAGGATCAATCCAGAGCAAGTTTACCCCTTCCTAAAAACAATGTGGCAAAAAAACCTAGCTGAGATCAGCGAAAGAGGGGAGAGAGACAAAAAAGTCTATAGACTAACAAACAGAGGAATGGAACTTGTAAGACAACTACTTGACCGCTTTGAAGACATACTGAAAATATCCCTAAAGGAAAAAATCAAAGTGTGTGTAAACTGTGGAGCAAAAATAATCGAGGGCGGACACGTGGAAGTTATAAATGGAGAGGAACTAACATTTTGCTGTGTCCACTGCGCAGAAAACTACAAAAAAAGGATAGGACTAAATATTTAATTTTTTTCTTTCTCCACTTGAAGCTTGGTTTAAGAAAGTTCGTTCAATTTATTGTTTAACCATTCTACAGCTTCAAAGAAACTTGGTCCATAGTGAGCGAAAAAGTCTGTTGGTGTGACGAACACATTATCGTTTTTTACTGCGTTGATGTTTTCCCATCCCCTCTCAATAAAAGTCTTGATTATTTCTTCTTTTGTTATTTTTCTTCCTGGTTGAGGTTCGTATACAATAATATCTGGGTTCTTTTCTCTTACCTCGTTAAAGTCGGGTTGAAAGTAATTCATTCGCTTATCGCCAAAAATATTTGTCCCGCCAGCAAGTGTGAAACCCGAATCAATGTAGC